>CALARM010001121.1 GCA_937888925.1 uncultured Synergistia bacterium
ACCCCCACTGGTTTTTGAGACCAGCGCGTCTACCTGTTCCGCCACTCCGGCTTTTGTGTAACATAGTATAGTCCATAGAGATATTTCTGTCAAGATAGTTATTAATTCATAATTGCAAAATGCTCTATCTTAATTTATAATATGGAAATGGTAAATAGTGAGTCGTGAATAATAAAACTCGCCTGTCACACATTACGCACCACCAATCAAGGAGAATTCGATGGATTTAATTTATTGTTCTGCATGCAAGAAATCGGAAAAAGCAGAACTGGATTTCTGCACTCACTGCGGTTCAGCCCTTATAGAACTCAAGGAAGAAGGTCTTTTACATCCCCATACGATACTCAGAGAAAGATTTAAGATAACGGATCTGCTGAAAACAGGGGGAATGGGCAGAGTATATAAAGCTGAAGACGGGAATTTAAGCAGTATATGTGCCGTAAAAGAACTGGTTCTGGACGGATTTCAGGACGACGAAAAAAACTATATAATATCACAGTTTAAGTCAGAAGCGGAAATGCTTGCAAAACTCCGTCATAAAAACCTTCCCTATGTTATAGATTATTTCAGTACAAATGGTAAATATTATATAGTCATGGATCATATAGAAGGTAAAGATCTGGAATCAATATCAAATGAAGCGGGAACTGACGGACTGGATATAGAGAAAGTTTTAGAGTGGGCAATTCAAATCTGTGATGTTCTGGAATATCTTCACAGTCAGACCCATCCCGTAGTATTCAGAGATTTGAAACCTTCCAATATTATGGTAAGAGATGCAGACAATCAGATAATGCTGGTAGATTTCGGCCTTGCTGCCAGAGTAATTGATAAAGAATACAGCCATGAAAAAACGTCTGCAGGGACTGAAGGCTATGCCCCTCCCGAACAGTATGAAGGTAAACATGATCCCAGAAGTGACATATATTCACTGGGAGCAACATTACATCACCTGATAACAGGTATTTCACCTATGGTACCCTTTAAATTTCAGACATTAAAAAAACTGAAACCGGAACTCCCGTCGAAACTGGATTTTATAATAATGAAAGCTGTAGAACATGATATTAACAGGAGATATCAATCTATTAATCACTTAAAAAAAGAACTTGTAAAATTAGAGGAGAGCATAAAAGCAACAAAATCAAGCCTGGTAAATAAAATAAAAGACAGTACGAGCAAATTGAGTAAAAAATTCAAAGATTCCATCGGTTTATCTTCAGATATGGACAGAGAAGAACATGACGAAAAAATAAAAGTTTTTCTTGTAGATGATGAAGACGGTATCAGATCACTCTTTAAAAACTTAATAGAAATAAATAAAGATATGGAGCTTACAGGCATAGCAGTAAACGGCCTGGATGCTCTGAGGAAATTATATCATACAGACGATTTCCCTGATGTTATACTCATGGATATTATGATGCCTGAAATGGACGGAATAGAAACTACAAAAAAAATTCTTAAAATTTATCCGAAAGCAAGGATTGTAATGCTTACTGTTTTATGTAATAAAACATCTGTCATAGAATCCTTTAAAGCAGGTGCAAAAGGATACATGATAAAATACAAAGTTGATGAAGTAATGGATGCCATAAGGGCGTCCGCAAAGGGTGAAACGCCTATAGAATCCTCTGTGGCAGGATTCTTGCTCCAGGAACTGGCGAAATAGTGAGTGTAAGTAATTCCCGTCCACGTCCACTCACTATTCACTACTCACTTATATATAATTCCCCGTTTCACATCTATCTTTACGGAATCTCCTGAAGAAAATGACGTAAATACTCCCGGCACTCCCACCAGAACAGGTATGTCTGACCTGGCAAGCAAACCTTCTTCATCGGGCGATAAATTTTCATCTGCCACTACAAGACCTGCCAGAGAAGGTAATTTTTCGAGAAGTTCCTGAGAATAACAGGGTACTGCCAGTATTGTCCCCTGTTCTACTTCTTTTAAATCTTTAAGGGTCTGCAAAATAAGGAGTTTACCTCCTTTTTCTTTACATTTTCCCAGACTCTTACCTCTTAAGAATATATGGCCAAGCACCTGTATTTGAAGAGTATTTGTACTGCCTGTACCTCCTATGGGATAACCGGCAGAAATCACTATAAGGTCACCGTCTTTTACAAGACCTGTGCTTACGGCGGCTTTTGCAGATTCTTTTATAAAACTGTCTGTATCGTTATAATTTCCTATAATTACAGGGAAAACTCCCCAGGAAAGTTTTAACTGACGGGCAATTATTTCATCTTCTGTAAGGGCGATTACAGGGGCTCTCGGTCTGTAAAGAGAAATTTTTCTGGCACTTCTTCCCGATGAAGTGGACACAATAATAGCAGAAGCTTTCAGTTCTTCCGACATTTCACAGGCAGAACGGCTTATGACTTCAAGTATTCTCTTTTCAGGTGCTTCTTCTGTAAGGACTTTTTCGTAAGGTATGGCAGTTTCGGCAGTAGCCGCTATGAGAGCCATAGCCTTTACCGCTTCGACGGGATAGGCTCCTGAAGCAGTTTCACCTGAAAGCATAACTGCATCGGTGCCGTCGAGTATGGCATTTGCAACATCAGTTACCTCTGCATTGGTAGGGCGGGGATTTCTGATCATAGAATCCATCATCTGAGTCGCAGTAATTACAGGTTTGCCTTTTTTTCTGCACAGAGAAATCATATTTTTTTGCTCCAGAGGAAGTTTTTCCACAGGTGTTTCAACACTCAGATCTCCCCTGGCTACCATCAATCCGTCAGTAATATCAATAATTTTAGACAGTTGTTTCAGAGCCTCTCCTTTTTCAATCTTCGCTATAACAGGAGTGGCTTTGCCTGCTTTACGGATTATGTCTTTTATTTCCACTATATCGGAAGGCCTCTGAACAAAAGAAAGGGCAATCCAGTCCACATTCTGTTCCAGACCGAAGGCAAGATCTTCTTTATCTTTTTCAGTCAGTGCAGGGATCTTCAATTCAGTGCCGGGGAAATTCACTCCCTTTTTGGAACTCAGGGGGCCTCCTGTAATTACCCTGCATATAACTTCAGAACCTTCCACTTTTTCCACTACAAGCCTTAAAAGACCGTCATCTATGAAGATCTTTGTGCCAGGCTGAACCTCTTTTGAAAGATTCGAATAGGATATATGGGCTTTCGTAGAAGTGCCTTCACATTCTTCACCTGTAAAAGTAAAAATTTCACCTGATTTGAGTATAACACCGGCAGGAATAGAGCCCACCCTTATTTTAGGCCCGCAGAGATCCTGAAGAATCGCTACAGAACGGCCTGTTTCATGACAGAGTTCCCTTATCAGTTGAATAACTTTTTTATGATCGTCATAGGTTCCATGAGAGAAATTAAGTCTTGCAACATCCATGCCTGCAAGGATTATTTCTTTTAAGGTCTCTCTTTTATTACTGGCAGGTCCTATAGTGCATACAATTTTAGTTTTTCTTAAAGTGTTCATTATGTGTTAAACCTTACTTTCTTTAATCGTGATGCGTGACGCGTGACGCGTGACGCGAGGGAAGAAACCGTTAAATTACTTATCTTTTATATAAATTCATTTTTTTTTCTTAAGAATCCTTCAGAAAAATAAATTTATATGATACAAATAAAGGAATGGTTTTAATTAAGGGGGGACAACAGGAGATTTCTATACAGGTAAGAATTCAGCAGTCATAGTAATTCTAAACAACATGCCTATCAATTAAAAATTGAATTGTCTCTATAAATATCTTAACATCAGCTATTAACGGCAGAACATATTCTTCTTTCATTAAAACGAAGTCATCATAATCACTTTCCTGCCTGCAGTCAAAAAGTTTATTATACAACTTACCCATGTCTTTACTTACCAGTCCTTTTTTTACGAAGTGATTATTGAAAAAACTTCTTACCCCTGTATGCTTTGAAGATGAAAGGTTGTCTGTTATTAACAGAGCACTTACTGAATAGAAACAGGAATAATAAAGACGATTTATACAGCTATTCCAATGACCGACTCCTGCCATCATCTCTGCTTCTTCCAGGGTTTCATAAGCTCTGTTCATTTTATGAAGGATAATCTTCTTATCTTCATCTCTCATATGTTTATAGCATCTTTTGTCACATTTTTATAAAAACTTGTAGCTTTATATAAAGTACTGTTCCATTCCTTGACATCTCTGATTATAGTAGTTATAATTTCACCTGAATCAAGTTCTATATCATAAATAACATCTCTAATAGCTTCAGTTTTCTGAATATCAGGTTTTTCATTCAATAAAATCAAAAAATCCCAGTCCGAATCAATTTTATGATTATTTCTTGCCCGGGAACCATATAATATAATATGTGCATCAGGATCTATTTTTAAAATAGCTTCTTTAATTGTTTTTAGAAAATTCTCTGCCATATGAAACAATCCTTAAATAGGAGTCTAAATATATTTTAAGATAAAAAAATAGAAAGTCAACCCCCCCGCTTTTAACCAGAATCCACCGCCTGATTTTTCTACAGTGATTTAGTCTGCAAAAAAAGTTTTTTTATAGCAAAAATTGAAATTTTTTGCAGGGAATTGATTGAGAAAGACCCGGAGCTTGTAAATGTTAAAGATAATGATGGAAATACACTTTTACATGCTGCTGCTTCAGGAGGACTGAAAGACCTGGTAGAATTGATGCTCTCAAAAGGAGCAGATGTTAATGGTAAAGGTAGTTTTGGAGATACCCCTTTGCTCAAAGCAACTTCCCGTGGCCACAAAGATATAGCAGAGCTATTAATCTCAAAAGGAGCAGATGTTAATGCTAAAGATATTGTTGAAAAAACTCCATTAACC
Organism: uncultured Synergistia bacterium; assembly: GCA_937888925.1. Next base: position 4,804 of record CALARM010001121.1, read on the forward strand.
AGAGCAAAGGAAAAGAAATTTACCGAAATAGTTGACCTTCTCCTTAAGAACGGAGCGAAGGAATAAGCTATAAGTGGAAAATTTATAAATCTTTATCAGCTCAGTAATTCTTGAATAATCAGAAAATTATTAAAATACTGGAGGCAAAGCTATGTATAAAATAATAAATATGTTTCTTTTTTTGTTACTGTGTGCATCTTTATTTTCCGTCACAGTCCTGGCAGCTTCTATAGACGCTGAAGTATCCTTATGATAGGTTAACTAATTTCTACTCCATAGTTTTTTATTTTATA
>CALARM010001122.1 GCA_937888925.1 uncultured Synergistia bacterium
ATGAAAACTGCCACCTCTTTCTTTTGTCAGTTCTTCCATTTCCTGTAATAATTTCAGTTCACCTTCACGATAGAGATTTGCTGCTTCTTCTGCCAAAAAAAATCACCACCTTAAAAAATTAAAAAGAATAACATTTTTTCACGACAGGTAGTTTCACTTCTACTGGAAATTTTACGTAATTTCATAAATCTATTAATTGATGAGGGTGATGGGTAAAGAAGATCCAAAACCCAAAACCCAAAACCCAAAACCTGAAAGATTTAATTTTCATTTATATATAAAATTACCTGTCATTTTTAAACGTAATCATTTAAATATTTCCACAGAGGAAATCACTTTTCCTTTATAGTAATATAATTTTATGGTATAATTTTATTTATTACATATGAAAGGCAAAGAATCAAAGAAAATGAATAGACGCGACTTTTTAAAATTTTTTTCATGTGCCATTATGGCGGCAAATACGTGGTCTTCCCCATCAGTCGAAGCAAAAGGATTGACAGAAGATGAAAAAATATTTCTCGATAAAATCACTATGGCAGAGAAGAAAAATCTGTTTAAGAAACCTCTGAACAATATAATAACAGAAACAGGTAAATCCTTTCTAAAAACCCCTTATGTTCCTGATACTCTTGATAATTCAGGCAATGAAGCACTTGTCACAAACCTTCACGGTCTGGACTGCTGGACTTTTTTTGAAAATACACTTGCCATATCAAGGGTAATAAAAAAAAGGGAAAAAACCTTCGATGATTATAAAAAAGAACTGGAATTTATAAGGTACAGAAATGGTATAAGAAATGGATATACAAGCAGACTTCATTATTTTGTAGACTGGATTTATGATAACAGTAAAAAAAGTATCGTAAAAGATATAAACAGAGACCTGGGAGGGATAAAATTAAATAAAAAAATTAATTTCATGACCGGTCACAGAGAAAGCTATCCTCCTCTGAAATCAGATGAAGATTTCAATAAATTGAAAAAAATTGAGAAAGACATAAATTCCAGGGTTCAGTATTATATACCGACAGAAATGATACCGAAAATAGAAGATAAACTCAAAGACGGAGATATAATAGGCCTGGGCACCACAATAGAAGGGCTCGATGTAACCCATACCGGATATATATATAAAATAAAAGGTATATCTCATATGCTCAATGCGTCATCAAAAACAGGCTCTGTCGAAATTTCCGACTGCACTCTCTATGATTATCTTATATCAGTAGAGAAGCCGGGCATAATAGTGGCCAGGGCTTTAGATATTTAATAAAGTAAAAAATCATACAAAAGAAACGGAGGAAACAATATGTTAAAAAATTTTCATCTATTCATATTAATTCTATTTTTAAGTCTCTCTTTCGGGTGTATTACATTGAAAAAGGCAGAACCGACACCGACCCCCGAACCAACTGCAACACCGACTCCTCAGGAACCTTCTCTGGAAAAGATTATCCTTTCGAAAGATAGTAACGGCACAGAAGAAACTGCAGAATTCAAAAAGGAAGATAGTGAAATATATCTTTTCTTCGAAGCAAAAAACCTTCCGGAAAATACTGTAATAAAAACCATATGGCTTTCTGTTAACGGAGAGACAGAAAATAAAATATCCGAATCATCTATGAAAGCAGGAGGTAATATAAATTCGGGAAGTTTTAATCTCATAAGACCTTCTGAAGGGTGGACATATTCTGACTACAGGGCCGATATTTATTTTGACGATAAATTAATGAAATCTGTTCCTTTCAATATAGAAATAAAATCAGATACTCCTGAACCGGAACCACAGGCAACTCAGGAAATATTTTCAGAAACAACTCCATCAGTCACATCAGGTATAGAACCAATAAATATGTTTTATTTCAAAACATCTATGACTTACGGAGAAAAAAAAGCAAAATTTACCGTATGGATAAATGAACAATATCTGGGAGAATTTACTGAAAGTACTGATATGAATATAAGTAATATGCTTCATACGGGTAAAAATACTGTAGCCATAGTGTCGTCCCTTCATAAAAACCTGGTGTCATACATAAACCTCTCTATAGGCTCTATGTGGAGAGGGAAAGATTTTCCTATTTTAATACATAAAAGACAGCTATCAGGTGAGGACACTATTCATTATACATTGAATATTCCCGATGTTTCCGGGATAAAAAATTCCCCTCCGCCGGAAGAATATAATCTGAAAATTGCCATGGTTTACGGTTCTCCTAAATCTACGTTTACAGTCTTTATAAATGGTTTTCAGATGGGTATATACAGCAGAGATGTTTCTCTGGATGTAACACCATTTATAAGAACAGGGAAAAATGAAGTAAAGATTATAAGTGATGTAGAAAAAAATAATTACGGTATTAAAATGATCCTTGGCTCTCTGAGATGGGGTAAATGGGCTACTGTAATCAGCCATTCGAGAAATACAGCAGGAAAAGATACTGCTTTATATAAACTAAACATTCCCGATTTCACAAAAATAAATAATCCTGTGTTATCTGAAACATATATACTGAAAACAAATATGGATTTCGGAACATACTCAACACAGACAAGTACCTTCGAAGTGTTTATAAATGATATACAGTTAGGTATTTTCAATGACAGTACTTCCGTAGAGATAAACAATTATCTAAAACCCGGGAAAAACAGTATTAAAGTAAAAAGTAACATAGAAAAAAACCTGATGTCCGACATAACCCTTACTGTAGGAACTGATAAAAACGGCAAATGGAATACTCTCATAAATCATGGCAGATCTTTACAGGGAAATGATACAAAAACCTACGGATTAATGGTTTCAGGAGAAAATATTGCAGTGGAAGAACCTTCCGATCAATGTACAATGAAAGTAAATATGACATTCAAACAGCAGGGATGCCACCTGACTGTTCATATTAATGATGAGTTTGTAGGGAGATTTGATTCCAGTACATCAATAGATGTAAATGGATTTTTGAAGAAAGGCAAGAATAAAGTCCGAATAGAAACTGTGGTAAGTAAAAATCTCTTAAGCGGTATAGGAATTACCATAGGAGCCAACAGAGACGGGAAGTGGGCGACTCTTCTGAGCCATGAAAGAATGGAGCAGGGAACATATAATGATGATTATACTGTAATAGTTAAATAATAGAAAAAAGGAGTGAATATTTATTATAAAAAATCTTTTATTTCTTATATTGCTGTTAGCAGGCCTTTCCGGCTGTTTATGTAAAGGCACAGTTACAGTTGCTCCAACTCCTGTACCGGAAATAAACATTGAAAAGGCAATACTTACAACAGATAGAAACGGAACTGAAGGTATGTCCACCTTTAAAATGAGCGATAATGACATATACCTGATTTTCCAGGCAAACAATATGCCGGCAGATACACAGATAAGGAGCGAATGGTCTTTTGTAAACACAGAAGAGGGAAAGGAAGATAAAAAAGGGGAATTTAATATAAGATCAGACGGGATTATGAAATCAGGCAGTTTCACCTTCACCAGACCTGAAGAAGGATGGCAGGCAGGGGAATATAAAGTAAAACTTTATTTCAATGAAAAACTTATGAAAAATATTTCCTTTACAGTAGAAAGCCCTGCTGCTGCAGTAGAAGAACCTGAATATTACGAAGGGGCCGTTGAACCAATGTCTTTATTTTTTCTAAAGACATCTATTCCGGAACAGGATAAAAAACCTGAATTATCGGTATTAATTAATGATGAAGAAATAGGTAATATGGAAACAGATACACAGATAAACGTAAGTTCCCATCTCCATAAAGGTGAGAATTCTGTCACCGTAACCAGTAATATAGAAGAAGAACTTTCTTCTGATATAAAATTAACAATAGAAGCCATATGGAGAAATAAAAAGTTTCCTCTTTTAATACACAGAAGAAAGCATAAAGGAGAGGATACTGTTAAATATAAACTGGATATACCGGACGTAAGTAAAATAGAAGGCCCTCTGCTTAAAGAAGAATATAACCTGAAGACAGATATGGGAAACGGGACACCTGAAACAACCTTTAATATTAGCATAAACGGTTTTCCTACAGGTTCTTACAGTGATTCTGTAAATCTGGACGTCACACCTTTCATGAAAAAAGGGGAAAATGAAATAAAAATAACAGGTGAAGTGGATAAAAATCTTTCAGGCAGAGTAACTCTTACACTGGGTTCTTTAAGATGGGGGAAAATGGCTCCCATACTTACATGCAGCCGTAAAAAAACAGGAGTTTCTCTCTCCGTATATAAAATAAATATACCTGATATAACTGAAAATAAAATACCGGAGCATACCTATATACTTAAAACTGAAATGGCAGGCGGAACAGACGGAACAAAATTCGAAATACTGATAAACGACGTCCAGATCGGGATTTTCGGTTCAGACACTACTGTAGATATAACTCATTATCTCAGGGAAGGACTCAATAAAATAAAGATAAAAAATGATATAGATGAAAATCTTCCGACAGATGTTATTGCAAGCATTACAACAGATAAAAAAGGCCAGTGGAAAAACCTTCTGAAACACACGGCCATAAAAAAGGGGACTTCCGAAAAAGACTATGATCTGATTGTGCCTGAAAAAGATGATATCATTCCTCAATGTACGATGAGAATCGACATGACGGGTAAAAAACCCGATACATATTTTAACATTTATATAAATAACTATATAGTGGGAACCTTTGAAACAAATACTTCCATTGATGTTACTGGTTTTATGAAAGAAGGAGCAAACAAAGTTATAATAGAAAGCAATATTCCTCAAAATCTAACTTCTGAAGTAACTGCAGGTATAGGTTCATATAAAAACGGTTCGTGGGATACACTGCTTACTCACAGTAAATCCGGGAAAGGAACCTTTAAGGATGAGTATACGGTAATGATAAAATAGTGAGCAGTGAGTTACACTATAAATACTTTATTATCTTTAAAGGAACTGAATAACAGACTATCGAATATAAAAAGATACATAGAAGTTTTAGTAAAAATAATTTTTATGTCCATCGAAAGTGCAAAAGTATTTATAGAAAAAATGAAAACAGATCCGGACTTTGCAAAAAAAGTAAGCACATGTAAAGACAGCGAGGCAAGACATTCGCTGGTAAAGTCATCAGGGCTTGACTTTACAGTAGAAGAATTAAAAAAAGTTAAATCAGAACTATCAGAAGCAGATCTTGACAGTGTGGCAGGCGGGTGCTCTCTGGAAGGAGGCCACTGGTGTGATCCTCCCTATGGATACAAATAGGCTGTAAAATAGAACAATGAAGAAGCAATCCCGGTCAGGGTTGCTTCTTTTGTAATGGCATTTCTCTGAAGAATTGCTTTATTTCGAATGAATCGTTTGCTCAGTTACACTTATCAATAAAATCCTATCAGATTGCTACTATAATTTTCCTGAGTGTTTCTATTCTGTGATTTAACTCTATAAATAGATTACCGTTAAGTTTCGGAAGAATATTCATCAAATGCCTCATATCTCCGCTGTCAAAGACAAACATTAAAACATCTCCCATGGCAGGTTCTGCTATTATCTCAGAAGGCTTTTCTTCAAATATATGATCTTCACCGACGATATTGCCTTCTCCCAGTATATAAACTGTTCCGGTCCAGCCTGATGGTGACACAGAGCTTACAGAAACTGCTCCTCTGGCAATAATATAAAAATTTCTGTCTGTCTGTCCTTTCGTGAGTATCTCCGAGTCTTCGCCGTAATATACCTGCTTTGCTCTTCCTGCCACCATAGAAAGTTCTTCAGAGGATAGCCCTGAAAAGACAGAAGATTTTCTCAATAGAGAAACTCTCTCTTTAAGAGTTTCATAAATCATCTTTTTAAGTGAATGAATATCAAGAGACGGCCACTTATAACCTGCCCTGTCCAGGATAAATTCTGTTTTTTCGGACATGGTTATAACATGAGTCATTTTCTTTATATCCTCATAGGCCATCCACCCCATATGAACCATAAGTCTCTCTATATATTCACGAAAATCACAGTGATCATAATGCTCCAGAAGATAATCTATAATAAGAGGAAGAGGCATTTGTTCTAAATTCAGGCCTGCTTCAGGGGAAGAAAGGAGGTAAGAAAGATCTGTTTTTACAAAATTTTCTATATGGAATATCTCCTGTTTTACTTCTGCCACATCGAAAAGGGATAAAATTGCACCGCTTACTCCATCCACATATGACAGATCCACCCTGCCGAAATTTATGGGAATAACGCCGAGATTAATGAAAGATTTCATCCTCTGATAAAAACCGTTTGAGTCTATGTTTTCCTGGAATATACCTGTCTCTGAATCAAAGGTAATATTACCTGCTCTGTAAATATTTACCATAACTCCTTTTGCTCTTGCATTTACAAGAAGTTTTTCCCCTTCCAGTTTTGTCTGAAGATAATAGTTACCGGAATCCTGCCCTCTATCTACCATATCTTCTGTAAAGATGGCCATTTTTTTATTTTTCATCTGTCCCTCTCCGACAGATACAGTAGATACATGGTGAATATCTTTCTTTTTTCCTGAGAGAGAGAAATCAAGGAGATTCTTAGTAGATGTTACATTATTATTATAAAATTCCTTATAGAGACCGTAATGTTTCACATATGCAGCGGAATTGATTATACAGTCTATTTTTAAAGACAGGTCGTCATATAGGACTCTATCAAGACCGAGATATTCTGACGAAAGATCACTTTTTAATATGTGTATCCTGTGACTGTATTGTTCGAATAATTCAGGGCCGAAATAATAATTTAATTTCTTTACCAGACGTTCTCTGGATTCTTCTTCACTCCTGCCTCTCACTGTTACATAAAGATAATAATTATCTTTTTTCAGGAGATCCCTGATGAGATAGCTTCCCAGAAAACCTGTACCGCCTGTAAGGAGAATATGCCTGTACTTTCTCTTTACAGAAAAATCGACAGAAGTATATTTTTTATAATTTTCTCTGTATTTCTGAATGGCTTCCTCTATTTCAGGAATTTTAATATCTGACTTAATTGGAAGAGCCATATCTTTTTTGATATCCATAAGCTTCTTTTTAAGATTATCCTTTATTCCTGTCAGGTTCCCCGCCATTTCTTCAATAGTCTGATATTTGAATACATCATTTAATTTTATTTCAAAATCCTTCTGAAGTTCTGCCACAAGAGCTACTGCCTTAAGGGAATGACCTCCCAGGGTAAAGAAATTGTCTCTCATACCGATATTACTCACTTCGAGTATTTTTTCCCATGCTCTTGCAATCGTCTTTTCAGTCTCATTTACCGGTAATTTAATCTCTTTTTCATCTCTTTCCCTGTGAGGATCAGGGAGATTTTTTCTGTCCACTTTCCCGTTCGGCGTTAGAGGGATCTTCTCAAGCCTTATAAAATAAGAAGGAACCATATATTCAGGGAGAGTCTTTTTCAGGAATTCCTTCAGATTTTCTATATCTATATCTTCTTCCGATACAATATAGGCACAGAGAGATTTATCGCCTTTTGTAATTTCACGGGCTATAACCACTGCATCTGTTACAGATGAATATTCCTTCAGACCATGTTCTATTTCTCCCAGTTCTATACGAAATCCGCGGATTTTCACCTGTTCATCTATTCTTCCGAGGAATTCAATATTGCCGTCATGAAGCCATCTGACAAGGTCTCCCGTGCGGTACATTTTTTCTCCCGGACGGAAAGGATTATTTACAAATTTTTCTGATGTTAATTCCGGTCTGTTCAGATAACCTCTCGAAAGGCCGGAACCTGATATATATAATTCACCTGCCACTCCGGCAGGTAATAACAATCCGTCACTGTCAAGTATGTATATGTCAGTATTGGCTACAGGTTTTCCTATGGGAATATTCTCATGCATATGCTCTACATTAAAGGTAGTGGTTATCACTGTATATTCAGTAGGGCCGTAACAATTTATTATCTTATAGGGCTGTTTTTTGAAAGATGTAAGTTTGTCTCCTCCCGTATAAAGGATTCTGAGAGAGTGGTTTTCTTCTGAATTCATAAACTGTTCTGCAAACTGGGTGGGAAGGCAGGCACAGGTAATATTATTCTCTTCAAAATAACTGTTTATATCCTTCAGAGAAAGTCTTATTTCATCAGGAATTATATGAAGAGCGGCGCCGGAAATCAGACAGAGGAATAATTCGCTTATACCTGCGTCAAAACCGAAGCTTATATATTTACTTACTCTATCCTGTGGTGAAAGAGAAAATAAATCTTTATGGTAAAGACTCATATTTACAACAGAATGATGTTCTATCATAACTCCTTTTGGTTTGCCTGTTGTGCCTGATGTATATATAATATAGGCAAGATCTGAAGGGTTACCTCTTTTTAATCCTTCTCTTACAATTCCTTCCCACAGGGAATCTTCATCAAGATATATAACAGATCCGTCGAAGTTTATATATTTCTCTAAATGTTTCTCTGTCAGGAGAATGGATGCTCCGGAATCTTTCAACATAAATGCAATTCTTTCGGAAGGGTAAGAGGGATCTACCGGGAGGAAAGCAGCTCCTGCCTTAAGGATGCCCAGTATACCTGGAACCATTTCTGCAGTTTGAGAAACCATTATTGCTATAATTTCATTGCCCTTTATGCCGGCAGAGAGAAGTTTTTCTGCGAGAATATTACCCTTTTCATTTAATTCCCTGTATGTAAGGTGTCTCTCTTTACAGACCACTGCAGTTTTATCTGCATGTTTCATAGCACTTTCTTCTACAAGTTCATGAATGGTTCTATTCAGATTATAGGGCATAGAAGTTTTATTAAATTCATAAAATAATCTGTTTTTCTCAGAGTCAGAAATAATATCTATGTCTTTAAGTTTAACATCCTTTTTCCCGGCTGTATTCTTAATGAGATTGATATAATGTTCTGCCATGCTGTCTATAGTCTCATCGTAAAAGAGGTTATTACGATACTCAATACAGAGGGTGAGATCATCTTCATTTTCAATCACATTCATTGAGAGATCGAGTTTTGCCACATCAAATTCAAAAATTAGTGGTTTAACAGTAATATTTTCTATAACTTTCTCTTCTCTTTTTTTCATAACACTGAAAAATACGTCAAAGAGAGGATATCTGCCAGCTTCTCTCTTTATGCCAAGAGAATCTACTATCATACCTGTTTCATAATCCTGATTCTCAAAGGCAGAGAAAATTTTAACTTCTATATCCCTGAGAAACTCTTTAAAGGTGCTGTTCCTCCGTGGATAAGTCCTTACGGGAAGAAGATTTCTAAACATACCTATGAGAGAGTTTACATCAGGTAATGTTCTTCCTGTTGCATGAGTTCCTATGACAATATCTTCCTGTCCGGTATATTTTGAAAGAAGAAGAGAAAAGAAAGAGAACATAGTCATAAAAAAGGTACTGTTTTCTTCTTCTATCCAGGATTTCAGAGCAGAAGTAAGAGCCCTGTCTATTGTATAAAATCTCTGTTTTCCCTTAAGAGATGCTTCTGAAGTTCTGGCCCTGTCGGTTATCAGGTTTAACCGTGGAATTTCGCCGTCATATACTTCATGCCAGTATTTTTTCTGTCTCCTTATTTCATAAGAATTTAAAAGACTTTCATGCCAGAAGGCATAATCTCTGTACTGTATCTTTAAAGGAGGAAGTTCCTGTCCTTCATAAAAACTCCAGAGTTCTTTCATAAATATATGAGAGGATATATCATCAAAAATAATACTGTGTATATCCAGGATAAATATATATTTATTTATCCCTGTTTTTATGAGACAGGTTCTGAGAAGAGGTGCTTTTGAAATGTCAAAAGGACGGGTAAAATCTTTTACTATTCCCGGAATATCTTCTTCAGAGCCTTCTCTGTATATACGTTTCACCCGGACTTTTTCGTGAATCTTCTGCACAGGTTTATCATCTTTTATATGAAAGGAAGTACGGAGTATATCATGACGGGCAATCATTCTGTCTATTCCATCACCGAGTTTTTTCTTATCAAGACATCCTTCAATAGAAAATACAAAGGGGTTATTAAAGGCAATTATTTTGTTTCCCATCTGATCTATAAAGAGCAAACGTTTCTGTACAGAAGAAACAGGGTAATACTCCATAGGTGACACAGGAGAGATCTGTAAGAACCTTCTATCCTCTATCCCTTTCAGCGGACTGTCTCCATTCTGAACTATCCATTTCAGTGAAGATTCTATATGACCTGCCATATCTTCTATAACATTCTCTGTAAAACAGTCTCCGTCATAGGAAATCTTTATAGAAAGTTCTTTTCCCGGTGCAATGATTAAATTAAGAGGATAATTGGATTTTTCGTAGGATTTCAGATCTTTTATCGATATGCCTTTACCACTGACGGCATCTTCATCAAAGGGATAGTTCTCAAAAACTAAAAGACAGTAAAAAAGCGATTCCCCCGGAGGAATACTGGCAAGAGACTGAATTTTATTCAGAGATATATGGCTGAAATTATTACCATCCTGTATGGATGTCTGAATATTTTTAAGATTCTCTATTACTGACTCATCAGGGTTCAGCTTTACTCTGAGAGGAATGGTATTTATAAAGAGTCCTATCATCTGTTCAACACCCATAAGGTCAGAGGGCCTTCCTGAAACGGTAATACCGTAAACTATATCATCAAGGCCGCTGTAGGAGGAAAGAACAGAAGACCAGGCCAGATGAACCAGGGCATTAATGGTTATCCGGGCAGAACGGGAAAATTTCTGACATTCCAGATAGAAATCTTCCGAAATATTATGGAAATGGTCTTTCAGATTTTCAATAGATTTATGGATATCAAGGGGTTTTCTGTTTATGGAAAGAGGAGTGGGAGTTGAAAAATCTGATAGATTTTTCTTCCAGTAATCTATAATTTTCTCTTCATCCTGTTCAGAAATCCATTTTATATATGATTCAAACGGGGGAGGAGGTGTAAAATCAAAAATTTCTCTGTTTATAATGGCTTCATAACTTCTGTTCAATTCCTGAAATATTAAAGGCATGGACCAGCCATCTATAAGGATATGATGACAGGTCCATATAAACCTGTATTCATTACTGCCCGGGTTGAACAGGTGAAGATAACTCAGAGGTGGTTCACTCAGATTGATCCCGTGACTTCTTACTTCTTTTCTGATATGTTCTATTTCTTCTTCCTGTTTTTCTTTATCCATTCCGGACAGATCTATTTCATGCCAGGGAAGAGAGACTTCTCTGTAAACTATCTGGAAAGGTTTATCGGCTCTTTCCCAGAGAAAAGCTGTTCTGAAGATTGGATGTGAGGAAAATATACACTGCCAGGCATGTTTTAAAGATTCTATATTCAGTTCCCCTTCATAGGTCCAGGAAACCTGTGTACAGTATTCATCAGAATCGGGAGCAGCAATGGCATGAAAGAAGAGACCTTCCTGGAGAGGAGACAGACTGTATATGGATTCTATTGAAGAAGGTTCTGTTATGCCGTCAAGGAAAGACTGGGATATAGAAGCAAGAGGGAAATCGGACGGAGTCAGATGTTTTGTTACAGGTTTACTGCAGTGACAGATTATCTCTTTTAAGCTCTCTATAAAATGTCCTGCAAGTTCTTTAAGCTGTTCTTCATCCCAGATATGAACACTGTATCCAAAAACCACAGATAAAGCCCTCCCGAATACAATGCCGTTAATATCCAGCAGATTTATTATACTGTTATCAGGAGATATGGCTATTCCGGAAGACTCTTCTCCGGAGCAGAATAATTCACCGTCCATTACACTGCCGTCAATCTGCCCCAGATAATTAAAGGCCACTCTCTTACCTTCCAGTTTTTTCAATTCATCTCCCTTCTCAGACAGATATCTCAATACACCATAGGAAAGACCTTTATCAGGAACATTACGTAAAATCTCTTTTACAGATTTTATAATAGAACCGTAATCTGCCATAGAAGAACTCTTCAGATGAACAGGAAATATGGTGGTAAACCATCCAACTGTCCGTGACAGGTCAGCATCAGAAACAGTCTCTTCTCTTCCATGTCCTTCCAGATTAATCACCAGACCGGATACATTGAAAGAACGATGGAAAGCAAGTAAAAGAGCAGAAAGTAATATGTCATTAATCTGTGTGTTATAGGCGGAAGGAACAACATTTAATAACAGTTCAGTATCATGAACAGAAAGAGAAACTTTATAGTCTTTCATATCGTAGAATGTAGATTCTTTATATTGAACGGGAAGAGCAGACTCATCTTTAAGAACTTCCAGCCAGTAAGGTCTGTGTTTTTCTGATGAAGGAATATATTTTATTAAACTCTCTGACCAGTATCTGTAAGAAGAGCTTTTAGCGGGAAGTGACGGGCTTTTACCTTCAGAAATCTGCCTGTATATATTCTGAAAATCTTCTATGATTATTCTCCAGGAAACCATATCTATAAAGAGATGATGTATTACTATAAAGAATCTGTCACGACCATCTCTATGGCCTTTAAAGAGTGCACCTCTTATGACAGGCCCTTCTGTTATATTCAGAGATGATTGAAGGGAATTACATGTTTCTGTAATAAACACAGACAGATCTTCCGTCACAGAAGAAAGATCTACCAGATCCACTGAAGCAGCGATCTTCTCAGGTTTTTCATAATACTGAATCCATTTGCCTTCTGATTGTAACTCCTGTCTTACTCTCAGTCTCAGCCCGTCATGATGATTTATTAAAATATGAAGAGTATTTTCTATAAGATCCCTGTTCCCATCCCGTTTAAGTGTAAAGAGAAAAGCCTGATTGAAGTGGTTTAGCCTGACAAATTCCTGTTCAAAAAACCATTTCTCTACAGGTATTAATGGCACTTCACCTGTAAGAAGTTCCTCTTTTCTTTCAGGTAATATTTTCTCCGTTACGGTAGAAAGGGATGCAATAGTTGGATTACGCAGTATCTGAGATGCTGTAATATGTAACCCTTCATTGTGTGCCCTTGCAGCTATTTGAATACTGATAATAGAGTCTCCTCCGAGACTGAAGAAATTATCATAAATCCCGACTCTGTCACATCTGAGAATATGTTTCCACAGGCCGGCAAGTATTTCTTCTCTTTCATTCCTGGGTGCCACATAGGTTTCCTGTGATGAAAGGTCATTCTGTTCAGGTTCCGGAAGGGACTTTCTGTCTAACTTTCCATGGGCAGTAAGAGGAATTTTGTCTATTTTCAGAAAACATGACGGAATCATATAATCGGGGAGAAATCGGGAAAGTTCTTTCTGTAATTCAGAGGATTTAAGTTTTATATCACTTATATAATATCCGCAGAGATATTTATTCCCCTGTTTATCACTTCTGTCAATGACTGCTGCATCTCTTATTCCCTTTATCTTCTTAAGAGCTTCTTCTATTTCGCCTAATTCAATACGAAAACCTCTTATCTTTACCTGTTGATCAATTCTTCCCAGGAATTCAATATTTCCGTCAGGAAGCCATCTGGCAAGGTCTCCTGTTCTGTACATCCTCTTCCCCGGCTCAAAGGGATTGGCTACAAATTTCTCTTTTGTAAGTTCTTCTCTGTTCAGATATCCTCTTGCCACACCTTCTCCTGAAATACAGAGTTCTCCCGGTATGCCCACAGGTGTGATTTTCCCGTATTTATTTAATATATAAACACAGGTATTGTAAACCGGCTTCCCTACGGGAATATTCTCATATGGTTTATCTATAATGAAACTGGATGTATAGACAGTATATTCAGTAGGGCCATAGGCATTTACCACTTCATAATTCTGCCTTTTAAAGGCTTTCAGCCTGTCTCCTCCTATTTCCAGCCATCTGAGTGTTCTGTTATCCGTAAGGGCCATAAACTGTTCTCCGAACTGTGTCGGAAATAGTGCTACAGTTATATTATTTGCTTCGAAATATTCATTCAGTTTCACAGGTGACAGACGGAGCTCTTCAGGAATAATATGAATTGACCCGCCGGAGATAAGAGCAGGAAATATTTCAGGCACAGAAGCATCAAAACCGAAAGATACATATTTTGAAACACTGTCTTTTTCTGTAATACCACGGGTGTTCTTAAACCAGACAGATAAATTTACAAGGGAGTGATGTTCTATCATTACACCTTTAGGCTGCCCTGTGGAACCTGATGTATAGATAATATAGGCAAGATCTTTTGAATTGTTAACATGTGGCAGATTTTCACCTGTACCGCTGTAGATAAAATGATCTGTTATATTCAGAACCTTTATTGAAGGCTTTATCTTTTCTGCCAGATGGGAATTAGCAATTAAGATAACAGCACCGCTGTCTGAGATTATATAATTTATTCTTTCCGGCGGATAGTGAGGATCTATTGGGACATAGGTTCCTCCTGCTTTCAGCACGGCAAGAATGCTTACTATCATGTCACAGGAAGGTTCCAGGAAAATTACAACTCTGCTCTCACGTTTTACTCCTTCCCGTCTGAGAAAATGAGCCAGTTTATTCGCTTTTTCATTTAATTCACCGTAAGACAGTTTTTCGTCTCTGTACACAACAGCAGTTCTGTCTGAGTGCAGATCTGCCTGTTTCTCTATAAGTTCATGAATTGTTACATCCCGGGCGAACTTATAATAAGTATCATTGAAGGTTTTAAAAAGCAGATTTTTTTCTTCATCAGAAACTATATCTATATCTTTAAGTAGACCTTCAGGATTACTTATTATCCATTTCAGAGCAGATTCCATATGGCATGCGAGCCTTTTTATTGCATGTTCGGTAAAACAATCTCCATCATAAGAAACATTTACAGACAGGTCTTTTTTCGGCACTATTACTACATTCAGAGGGTATGTAGATTTGCCGTATGTTTTTATATCTTTCATACCAAGCATTTCCTGAGAAAAAGGAAAATTTTCAAAAACAAAAAGACTGTAAAAAAGTGCTTCTCCCGGAGGAATACCGCTCAGAGACTGAAGTTTACTCAGAGATATATGGCTGAAATTAATCCCGTCCTGTATGGAATGGTGCATATTTTTCAGATTATAAATCACTGTTTCATCAGGATTTAACTTCGCCCTGAGAGGAATGGTATTTATAAAGAGTCCTATCATATGTTCAACTCCGGGTAAATCGGGAGGTCTCCCTGAAACAGTGGTACCATAGAGTATATCATCACTTCCGCTGTAACAGGACATGACAGAAGACCAGGCCATCTGGAAAATGGCATTGACCGTCACCTCTGATGAACGGGCAAATTGCTGACATTCCTCAAGAAAACCTGACGGAAGATCGTATATATATTCCCCGGGATTTTCAATAGATTTATGAATGTCCATGCGGGACTTATTTATTGAAAGAGGAGTCGGTGCAGAAAAATCAGAAAGACACTTCTTCCAGTAATTTATAAGTTCTTCTCTATCCTGTTCAGCCAGCCATTTTATATATGTTTCATATGGCACAGGCGCTCTGAAATGAAATACTTCCTTATTTACACTACATTCATATCGTCTGTGCAGTTCTCTGAGCAGTAAAGGCATTGACCAGCCGTCAAGAATAATATGGTGATAGGTCCAGAGGAATCTGTATTTACATCTGTCCAGAATAAAAAGGTAAAGAGAACCTGCAGGAGGAGTCTTAAGATTGGAAACGGAACGTCTTGATTTTTCAAGGATCTCTCTTATTGTTTTTTCCTGTTCGGAAGAATCCACTTCACTTAAATCCACTGTATTCCATGGCAGAGGAACGTTTTTATAAACTATCTGATAAGGTTTTTCACTTTCTTCCCAGACAAAACCTGTACGGAAAACAGCATGAAGGGAAAATATATCACACCATGCCTGTTTAAGAGCATCTATACAGATCTCTCCTTCATAACTCCAGGAAACCTGTGTACAATAATTATCAGAATCAGGAGCAGCCAGGGCATGAAAAAGAAGTCCTTCCTGAAGAGGAGACAGTTCATATATAGCTTCAACAGAAGAAAGATCTCCCATAGTCTCAAGGAAAGACCTGGTAACACCGGCAAAGTGGTCAATCTCTTCCTTTTCTCCCATGTCTTTCTCTGTATCAGACACTTTTTCAGTTGCTTTTTCTGAGGCTGATTTCAGTTCAGCCTCCAGAGAAATTGCCGCTATGGTCGGGTGTCTAAGAAGATGTGATGCAGTAATACGGATTCCCTCTTTATGGGCTCTTGCCACTACCTGAATACTCATAATAGAGTCTCCGCCGAGGCTGAAGAAATTATCATAAATTCCCACTCTGTCACAGGAAAGAACTTCTTTCCATATACGGGCAAGTATTTCTTCTATTTCATTCCTGGGGGCCACATAGGTTTCATGGGATGCCATGTCACTCTCTTCAGGCACGGGAAGAGATTTTCTGTCTAACTTCCCATGGGCAGTAACAGGAATTTTATCGATTTTTATAAAGCATGACGGGATCATGTAATCGGGCAGGAACTGTGAAAGTT
>CALARM010001123.1 GCA_937888925.1 uncultured Synergistia bacterium
AACGATTTAATTATGAGAGAAAGGAATGCTTTTTTTGAAATTACCTTTGAAAATCCTTCATCTTGAAGATAATTTCCTTGAAGCGGAGATTATAAAAGGAGTCCTTTTAAAAGAAGGATTGAAGTTTGAAATATGCAGGGTAGATAACAGGGATGATTTTATGTTATCTATTGAAAATGGACATTTCGATATTATCCTGTCAGATTATTTACTCCCCTCTTTTGACGGCATGAGTGCACTGGAACTGGTAATAGAAAAATGCCCTTCCACTCCCTTTCTTTTCGTATCAGGCAAAATTGGAGAACATTTAATTGTTGAAGCTATTAAAAAAGGCGCGAAAGATTATGTTTTAAAAAATTGCCTTTCAGATCTTCTTCCCAGAATAAACATGGTATTACGGGAAATAGAAGAACAGAAAGGAGAGACAGAAGAAAAAGATGGACTATCCTGTTCTCTTCTTCGGAAACTCGATTCTTTTTCTACTTATGTTGACAGACTTTCAGAATTTATTGATTTTCAGACCGACTTGCTGAAATTTTCCGGCAATAAAGAGATAATAGAAAAAGTTAAAGAAAAACGGGAGAATTTGGAGATAGATAATATTCTGGAATATATTAGAGATATTATTGTCAGATATGATATAAATCGGCTCTGCTGATAAAGAAGGTGAGGGAAAACGTGAAAAAACTTGATATTTTACATCTTGAAGACAGTCCCATTGATGCAGAGGTTATTCATGCAGTTCTGGTCAAAGACGGAATTGAATGTGCTATGACAACTGTAGATACGAGTAATGATTTTATTTCTGCCCTGGAGAATAAGGATTTCGATCTTATTCTTGCAGATTATACACTTCCCGGATTTGACGGACTGACTGCATTACAGATAGCCATGAAGATGTGTCCCCGTACTCCCTTTATTATCATCTCCGGTATTATAGGTGAAGAGCTGGCAGTAGAAGCTCTTAAATCGGGAGCAACAGATTATGTTTTGAAAAGAAATCTTTCCAGGCTTGCTCCTGTAGTCAGAAGAGCCCTGGCAGAAGTAGAGGAAAAGAAAAAAATTTTAGAACTTGAAGAAGAACATGAACGTTTCGTAACAGTTATAGAACAGACTTCGGAATATATTATTATAACAGATATAAACGGAAATATACTTTATGTGAATCCTGCTTTTGAATATAATACGGATTATAAAAAAGAGGATAGTACCGGCAAAAATATTACTATATTCAGGAGTGATGACCATGATGATATATTCTACGGAAATATAATTGACACAATTAAAGGAGGAAATGTGTGGAGCGGCCATATTACTGCCATAAAAAAAGACGGAACTTCTTACATATCTTCCGGCTCAATTAATCCTGTACGTAATAAAAACGATGAAATTATAAACTATGTATTTATTTTCAGAGATGTGACAAGAGAAATGCTGGTTGAACAGCAGAGCCGTCAGGCTCAGAAATTGGAAGCCATAGGTATAATGGCAGGAGGTATTGCTCATGATTTCAATAATATACTTGCTGCTATTATGGGCTATTCAGAACTGCTTGAAAGTTATATTTATGATGTTAAATCGAAAAACTTTGTAGGTCAGATTTTGAAATCGACTAACAGGGCAAAAGATCTGATAAAACAGATTTTAACCTTCTGCCGCCAGGGGGAAGAGGAGAGAAAACCTCTTCATATTGCTCCTATTGTTAAAGAAATTATGAAATTTATCAGAGCTTCTCTCCCTGCTACTATCGAAATAAAGGAAGTCATAGAAACAAGAGGAACTGTCCTTGCAGATCCTACCAGAATACATCAGGTAATTATGAATCTGTGCACAAATTCTGCATATGCCATGAGAGAAAAAGGAGGGATACTGGGGATAAGATTAAGTGAAGTAGATTTTGACAAAACCACTGTAAAAGAATATCTTGAGCTGAAAGAGGGAAAATATATAAAGGTTACTGTAAGCGATACAGGTCATGGCATGGATAAAAAGACTTTAGAAAGAATCTTTGAGCCATTCTACAGTACCAAACCAAAAGGTGAGGGAACAGGTCTCGGGCTTTCCGTGGTTCATGGTATAGTCAAGAATTATGGAGGCACAATCACTGTCAGCAGTGAACCGGGGAAAGGAACCATTTTCGATTTATTCTTTCCCTCTGTTGATATTAATGTGAAAGAGGAACCTGATGAAGAAAGGATTCTTCCGGGAGGAAATGAAAATATACTTCTTGTAGATGATGAAGAAGCACTTGCCATGTGTTACAGTAATATGTTAATACAACGTGGCTATAATGTAACATCTGAAACATCCAGTATTAAAGCTATGAAAGATTTCTGTCTCGAACCGGGTAAATATGAACTGCTTATTACCGATTATACTATGCCTAAAATGACAGGAATTGAACTGTCAGAAGAATTGCTTCTGGTAAATCCTGATATACCTGTTATCATTTATACAGGTTCTTCAGATATGGTTGAATTAGACAGAGATAAAATTACAAATGTAAAGGAGATTATTTTTAAACCTGTTTCCATGAGTTTACTTGCACAGACTGTCAGAAAAGTTATAGATTTAAAAGTGAATATTAAGTGACGGGTAAATTCATTTTTCATGAATAAAGACAATGGAAAAACTTATAAATATTATTACAGAGAATGAAACGTGGCTTATAGAGAGAATACTCTATTATGCAAAATTACATGGTTATGCCAGATACACTTCTACTCTCGCTGAAGCATGGAGAATTTCTATTAACGGTCTCTCCCTGGCAATACTTGATGGTTTAAAGTTTTACGGTGAAATACCTGAACTTGCTCCTGATGATGATTATACAAAAGATCCTGTTACTTCTTTCGGAATAACAGAAGCTCAGAGACATCGTTCCCGTGGCGTTACAATAGGCATGTTTCTCGGTTTGTTAAAATATTACCGTCAGAGCTATATTGATCTCATACTGGAAAATGATTTCAACGAAGAAGATAAAAAACTTTACAGGCTTTTTATTGACAGGGTGTTTGACAGGATCGAAATAGGTTTTTGTACTGAATGGTCCGGTTTGAGCGGCAGTGAAGAATTGGAAGAACTGCAGATTACAAACCGTTTTCTCTCAAATGAAAAAAACAGATATCTTACCATATTTGAAAGTCTGAAAAAACCTGTTTTCCTTCTGGACAGTAATAACATGATTATTAATATAAATCATGCAGGGACAGAGTTGCTAAAAGATTTTTCCGTTCCCGGTTCAGTTTATTATTCGCAAAATTCTCTTGAAAATAAACTGCCTTTTCTTGAGGAAGAACTCTCCTCCTTTACTTCTGCCGGTGAACCGGAATGTGACTTCACAAAAGAACTTGATACCGTATCAGGTAAAAGGTACTTTCAGATTAAACTGAAAAAAATGCTCGATGTAAGTGAAAAGTTCGGCGGTAATATAGCCATAATGGATGATATTACTGAATTAAACCTTATTCAGGAAGAACTTATCAGGGCAAGGGATATGGCAGAAAGTGCCAGCAGAGCTAAAAGCAGTTTCCTTGCCAGTATGAGTCATGAAATACGGACCCCTATGAATGCAATAATAGGTATGACTTCATTACTTTTTACTACAGAATTGTCGCATGAACAGGAAGAATTTATTGAAGTTATCCGTCGCAGCGGCAACAGTCTTATGGGAGTAATCAATGATATACTGGATTTCTCAAAGATTGAATCAGGACAGTTTAAACTCGAAGAAAGTCCTTTTAATATCATAGATTGTGTGGAAGAAGCCCTGGATATAGTATCTCCAAAGGCAGGTAAAAAATCGCTGGAAATAGCCTATATATGTGATAAATCAGTCCCATATCATATAAAGGGAGATATTACCCGCCTCCGTCAGATTCTTGTAAATCTTCTGGATAATGCAATTAAATTTACAGAAAAAGGCGATATTGTTCTATCAATTAACTCTAAACATCTTGTTGACCATGATTATGAAATTCAATTCTCTGTAAAGGATACCGGTATAGGCATTCCTCACGAAAGATTTAAATATCTCTTCAAACCTTTCAGCCAGGCTGATTCATCTATTACCCGTAAATACGGAGGAACAGGTCTCGGACTGACTATAAGCAAGCTTCTCGTTGAGCATATGGGAGGAGCCATATATGCAGATAGTGTTCCCGGAAAAGGTACAACCTTTCATTTTACTATAATTGTTAAGACTGATACTGTTAAACCGTCTTTTTATTTTGAAGCTTCTCATGTGCTGACAGGAATGAATATATTAATTGTAGATGACAACGAAATAAATCGCTTTATGCTTACTCAGGTCTGTGAGAAATGGGGGATGGTATGTGTAAATGCATCCTGTGCTTCCGAAGCTCTGTCTGTTCTGGAACAGAATAAAACAGTTCATATTGCTCTTCTGGATATGGCCATGCCTGAAGTGGACGGTATTACTCTGGCTGAAGATATAAGAAAACTTGGCCATAATTTTCCTATGTTTCTTCTTACGTCTATAGATAAAATATTCTCGCAGAAAGACTTAATAAATTTTACAGGGTATCTTATAAAACCTATAAAATTGTCGCATTTGTATAACAAGCTGATTGAAGTTATTACAGGTAAGTCAGTTTCTGTCTTTAAACCACATGACAAACCATCTTTTGATCCCTTGATGGCTGAAAAATATCCTCTTACTATTCTGGT
This sequence comes from uncultured Synergistia bacterium, assembly GCA_937888925.1. The sequence goes on from CALARM010001123.1 coordinate 4,690, forward strand.
TGTAGAAGATAATCTTGTTAATCAGCAGGTTATATTGAGTATGCTTGAAAAGATGGGATATATGGCAGATGTGGCGTGGAACGGGATTGAGGCCATAGAATCACTTCACCGTCAGCCTTATAACCTCGTTTTTATGGACGTAGAAATGCCTGAGATGGATGGTTTAACTGCTACTTCCCGTATCAGACAGGAATTTCCTTCTGAAAGACAGCCATGTATTGTTGCTATGACTGCCAAGGTCTTCAGGGAAGATATAAAAAAATGTTATGATTCTGGTATGGATTATTATCTCGGGAAACCGGTACAGGTAAAAGAACTAGTAAAAGTTTTGACAAAATCTAAAGAACTTCACTCTTCTTCTGAGAAAGATATTACAATGGAAAAAGTAATATCTGAAAAATCTTCTGAAGAGTCTGTAAATATGGAGAACTTCGAAAATTTAAAAAAACTTGTAGGTGAGGGGAAAGCATTTGATTTAGTCGATAAGTATCTGAATGACAGTCAGGGACTTCTGGAGAAGATTAAAGAAAGTTTCAGAGAAAATAAGTTGACAGGCATCAGGATTTCATCTCATACATTGAAATCCTCCAGCACCCACTTCGGTGCAATTATACTGGCCGGTTTATGCCAGGAAGCAGAAACTATGGCAGATACCTGTAAGACTGAAGGGTTAAGAGAAAAGATCTCTTCCATAGAAGATGAATATAAAAGGGTAAGGCTTGAACTGGAAAAAATCAGGAATAATAGAATTATGAAATGATATTTTCCTGTGATCCCTTTAGCATAAAAAGAAGGAATTTTATTGAAACTGTTAGAATTTATTATAATAATCTTTATGTTATAAGGTCAGATTCTTTATGTTCTACCCGAAAAGCAATTACAGCCATCTTGGAAATATTCATTTCTGGGAAAAAAAAGAAATAGAACTGGAATTTAAAAATCCAAAAAAAAGTG
>CALARM010001124.1 GCA_937888925.1 uncultured Synergistia bacterium
ATTCTGAAATAAATATTATAAATCTCCTGGGAGATGCTCCTACAATACATATTTTGATTTTTTCAACTCTTATGTCTCTTCTTATCTGTATAATACTTCTTAAAAAAGACAGAATCATGCCGGGCGGGACCATGAGAAAGAGTTTCTTTACAGGACTGAAACATATGGTTTCCGCTTCTCTTCTCATTATTTTATCGAAAGGTCTTTCTCAGATTTCCGGTGATCTCGGCACAGGAATTTATATTACCGGTATATTCAGTTCTTTTGTAGGATATGAAACACTTCCTGCCATAATAACAGTCATAGCCGCCCTTGTAACAATTGCCACAGGTATAAGCTGGAGTTCCATGGCAATTTTAATGCCTATAGCATATGATATGGCTTTAAATAAAGGCGGAAGCGAGTTGCTTGCCATCATGGGAGGTGCAGTCATATCAGGGTCCATACTGGGAGGACTTCTTATTCCCTATTCAGACACGTCCGTCATGGCTTCTTCTGCTTTTAAGATTACCACTGTCTATCATGTAAAGACCCAGTTTTCTCAGATTATGACAGTTTTTGCAGTATCTATTGCAGCATATTTATTGATTGGCTTCGGAGTAAATCTATGGGCAGTTTATCTTATGGCTGCAGGATTGCTGGGGGCGGCACACTGGAAGTTTGCCAGATAAAACATTAAAACCATTCTTCTGCGATTTTTCTGTCTCTTTCAGATCTCGCCTGATATCCTGATTTCAACCTATCTCTCAGTATTGCTGCTATTCTTTTGTTAATGAGAGGAGAAAAATGGTCTTTATATCTTCTTTGTAATTCCGGTAATAGCCAGTCTTTTCCTGTTACCAGGTTTCGACATACAGAAGAAGTGCATTTACACTCCCATTTTGAAATATAATTTTCATCTGACTCCCAGAGTGCATAGTCAGCCATTACTTCTTCGCCTGCTTCGATACTGTGTCTCGCTATTAAACTGTAAGAGCCTTTCATCCAGGTATTTGAATCGCAGGAATGATTTATACAATAAGCAGGGCTATCACTACCGTCTTCAACACTGAAAAGATTATTGTCCCACTGCATAAAAAGTTTGCCTTTACCTATTGCTTCTTTAGCATCGTTAGAGTCAGTATACCCTTCACCCCATATAACAAGCTCTTCTCCTTCAGCAATTTTTTCAACGGCAAACATTCCATTTCCTTTATCAGGGGATACTCTAATTGTTATCTTCGGACTTATCCAGTTTTTTTGAGCGTAAAATTCATTTTTATTCATATATTTATCTGAACCAGTAGAAAGAAACTTCTTTACTTTTATCTATAATATCAAATTCATGGTGATCTGAAGTAATTATTTTTGCATTATTCAGTCTTCCATAGGCTAAAACTATTGAATCCGCCAGAGATATTTTATAAATAGCCTTCAGTCTGCCGGCTTCTTTAATATGTTCTTCAGTGAGTCTATCGATGATTATAATTGGCAGGCTTATGACTTTATTATATATTTCATCTGCTTTGTCTTTACCATCTTCACGATAAATACCATAATAAACCTCTAATAGGTTTATTATATGCATATAGATTTCACAGTCTTTAATAAATGCTCTGCGAAGAAGTATTTCTATGGATTTTGCACCCGGTTCATCTCCAAGAAAAGCTATTAATCCACAGGCATCTAAAGCAAAAAGTTCTTTCATTTCTCCATGTCCCTGTCTTCAGCTTTGTATTTAAGATAAGTTTCTGTGCAAAAATTACTCCCTTTTAAACATCCTCTTGCCTGTGAAATATGGTCATTTTCTATAATCTTCAACAAAATTCCTTCCGCAGTCTCTATAAATTCAATATTTTTACCTTTAAGTTTTTCTACAATATTATCAGGAAGAGGTAAATATTTGTCATTCAATAACATATCTGCCATAGGCTCACCACCATGTGTTCATCTGATTAACTGATTACATTATAACATATAACAGGATTTGCATGTGCAGGTAAATGATTTAATAAATATTTATGATAAAACCTGTTATGATCCAATTTTTTGTCACCGGAGAGAGCAATTCTGTCAAAATCTTTTACTATGATTTCATTGTGAGTCATATATCAATAAAGGATCTCTATATCTCTTATATCCTGCCCGTCTTTTACGGTTAATTTCATCTTACTACCGGCATGTCTTACAAACAATCTGTTGAGGCTCACGAGATCCATTTTAGATACTTTCACATCATCTATGTCCAGTAAAATCATTGACGTTTTTACACCGCTTTTAGCAAAAAATCCTTCTTTTATTATGCCGGTGAATTTACATTCTCCGCCGGGAGTAAAATAAGCATATCCTCCGGCACCTTTCATATTTGCTTCACATACAGTATAAATACAATCAGGATCTATGATAATATTTTTAACTGTGGAAGGCTCTGTATTCCTTACATCCAAAAACAGAGACGAACCTTTTGCTATAAAAACATTTTTTGTATAATCTTCAAGATAGGTCTTTACTTCTACAGGTGTATATATATCTTTATCTCCCCTGTTTTCAATCTTTATGCCTGTTATATATTCGTTCCCCTTCTTTTTGCTGTCCAGTACAGAAAGGGAATATTCTCCACAACCTTTTTCATAAACATAATCTTTAAAGAAATCATTTAAATCTACGGGGCTGCATTTCTGCATAACAGATTTAAAATCATCCGTAGCGGCAACTTTACCCCTGAAGGTCTTTACATATTCTTTCATGCCCTTAAAAAATGCTTCTTCTCCCATGATAAACTCCAGTGTTTTAAGTATCATTGCACCTTTAAAATAAGCCACTGCCACCTGAAGATCTCTTTCGTCTATGTAGGACATTAAAGGTCTGTCAGAACCATAATAGGTCATATAAACCATCTTGAGACGTCTGAAACTTTCCCCATCCACATCTTTATCAAAGACAGACTTTAAAGCTATAATCTCCGAATATTTAGCAAAGCCTTCAAAAAGCCAGTAATCTTTAGAAGCATCTGCAGCAACTATGTTTCCCCACCATGTATGTGACACTTCATGGACTATATTTCTTGAAGGAAAGAGTATATCATTATTATTTATCTCTTTCGTGAAATATTCTTCCCCGACAGTCATGGAATTTAAAAGCCCGGAATAGCCGCCTGTCACTCCTGCCGGTATTGCCATTACCTTGTATTCGTTAAGACCTGTTTCACCGAAGTGTTCCTCAAAATATTTATAAGATTTATATATGACATCTGCCACATAATCTATATTTTTATCTATAGAATTATTTGGTATATAAAGTTTTATACTGAAATTACGGGGATAAATTTTTTCTATTTTTTTACATGGCAGAGCAAAAAAATAAAGGCTCCTGTCTGTTATATTCTCATAATTTTTCCATCTGTAAATTTTTCTTCCCTGATGTTCCGAAATATAATCAAGTCTTCCTGATGCCATAACCTCAAGATGGGACGGCACATCAATAGAAAGAGTAAAAGAAGGCAGTCGTTCAGGAGAGAAATTTTTTATTTTCGGAAACCAGTTATCTGTTCTCGTTATAGAAGCATTTATACGACAGTCACTTTCAGATATATTGAAGGCAAAAGCAGAATAGAGATCATCTTTGGCCTTTACCGGACAGAGTCTGTACGTAATAAGAAGTTTATTTATTTTTTTATCTCTCAGAGGCAGATTTATGATATTATCGTTAAAAGTACATTTTAATTCCTCATTGCCTGAATAGACTCTGACATCTCTCACGTCCGTTCCTCTGAAATATTTACCCACACTGATTTCAAGGTCTTTTCCCTGTGAAGTAATATCCATTAAAGCCTCTATCTGAAAAGAATCATACTGTGGCGATACCCGTACAGTTATATCATAATAATCTATAGAAGGAGTCAATTCTGTCGCAGAAATAATATTAAAGGACAGGATAAACAAAATTAGAGAAATAAGCAAAAATTTCATATAAAAAATTCCTTTCAAAAAATAAAACAGGCGAACATCAGGTTCGCCTGTTTTATTAAGAATATCTTTATTATCTACCGTTAAGATATTTGTTTATAACGTCCTGAACCTGGGGATCTTTTTCACCTTTACTTGTAGGGAAGAGTTTATAATCTACGCCAACAACCTGTTTGGTGTTCTTATCAACCTCAAGGGATACATCACCTACATATTTCCCATGGGAAGCAGCTTCTACTACAATTGTCTTTCTTCCGTCAGGATTATTAACTTCTTTGGGTTCCTGAAGTTCCTGATGGTCATGACCTGCGACTATAACATCTATGCCGGGAACATGTGAAGCGGCATCGACGCAGCGATTTATTCCTTCATGGGCAATTATAACTATTACTTCTGCGCCGGCTTTCTTTGCTTCCGGTACAATCTCTGCTGCTCCACTCTGTATAGAATCTACCTTTACATCATAGCCTACCTTCGGATGAGCTTTTGTGGCCATTTTCGGTGTGCAGAGTCCTATAATACCGACTTTAACACCGTTTACATCCTGTATAACGAACGGTTTTGTATGTTCAAGGGGCTTGCCGCTTGATTTATAGGTAATATTTCCGAGTAATACCTGGGCATCCATTTTGGGAAGTAAATTATCTTCAAGATATTTGCCTCCATGCTGAAATTCATGATTTCCGGGAACAAAATATTCCATACCCTGTGCCTTAAATATTTCAGGTATAGGTCCCCAGAACTGCGGCCCCGGTTTATCATTGAAGCTCTCATAGGTAATATCGCCGGTGTTTACTATAATAGAATTTTCATCTCCATAAACTTTTTCTCTTCTTTTTATTACTGCACCTTCGCCGGCAAATTTCTCAAATTTTGGATCATGTTCATCATTTGTATGAATTATTCCTATCGTAGCAGTAGAGCTTCCACCTTTAATACCTGATCCTTTCAATACACCGTCAACAGTAGGTTCGGCAAGCTGAAAATGCCAGTGTTTTTCGGGTACATCAGTATCTTTCTGACCTATGGATACAGCATCTTTATCCATAAAAGCAGAAAGAGCATTCAGATCTATGCCACCTTCTCTGGCAGAAACCTGTTTTGTAGCTGGAGCTTTCAGGTTATTTACAGGACCCATTTGATTTGATATTTGCATATACATTCACATCCTTAATATTTAATAATTTTATCTTAAATTTTGTAAGATCAAATTCATTCACTTATAGGATAAATAAAAACACGGTAAAATGCAATAGTATTTTGTTAATAAATTGTTAACATTTATACTGATGAATTGTAATAAATATTACAAGTTCATTTCTTGATTTTTTTCTTCTTTTTGATAACAACAACTTTTTTATCGTTCTCTTCTGGAGGTTTCTCTTCAGGCAATGACTCACCGGGAGGTTTAAAAGTAGCCCGGAGATCATCAGTGGGTAAAATCTCTACAAAATCATTTATTTCACCGTAACTTTCTTTAAGCAGTTCTTCTATGTTTTTCTCAGGTTGAAGAAAAACTTTTTCTTCCTCCTGTTCAGTAACATCCAGGAAAAATTGCGGTACCGACTCCTCTTCTATTTCTTCTTTAACAGATGCTTCGGGAACTGCACCAAAAAAACCGCCTATCGGGATACGATCATCATCTATTTCAGGAGGTGGCTCATCTTCCTCTTCAAGGACATCTAAAAGTTCTATTGGAAAAGATTCTTCTTCGCTGTGGGAAAAAGGATTGTAAAAATTTTCCGTTCCATCGGTAAAATCATCGATTTCTTCTCTGTCACTCTGAATTATAAGATCATCAAACACTTCATCTTCTGATTTCACAGAAAATCCAGATTTCTTTTTTTTCTTCTTCTTTTTGAGAACACCATATACAGCATCAGAAGATGCAGTTTTTTTCTTCTTTTTTTTCTTCCTTACCGGTTCTTCAACGGTGGGAACTATAGATTTTCCCTCTTTAACAGAAGGAATTGCTGCAGTTTCACGGGAGATAAGTTTTTTCTTCTTCTTTTTTACAGA
>CALARM010001125.1 GCA_937888925.1 uncultured Synergistia bacterium
GCTTCTTTCCGGCACCACTGCTTCTATTAATAATATGTTAAAAGGTTTCATTTCATTTTTCACTTTTCACGACTCACGACTTACCACTCACCATATATAACATAACAACAATTATAAGTCAATGAACAAAATTATCCTCTAAAATTCATAAAGGCCGGCACAGACCGGCCTTTATGAGCAAATACCATAAACATTATAACATCACCGAGTTATATGATAACTCTTATTATTGAAGTATTACATTGAAGTTTGTCTTTGATGCAGACGTAACCTAGTTGTTACTGTTTAGATTACGGACAAAAGGAGAGGATTTAACCCTTACATATTGCCTGGAACAAATTTCCATTATTTCATCGTCTTTAACGAAGTGAGTATTGGCTTCTTCCATTTCTTTTTTTCTTCGTAGCCATTTTTTGAAATCCTTGAGAGACTTTTTGTTTTTTTCCTGTAAATCCATGATTAATCACCTCTTTGCTTATTATAAATGTACTATTTCATTTATTATAAATTTTTTATTTATATCATACTATTAGGAAGATTACATTTTGAAAAAATTAATAAGAATTTTTACCTTAAAAATCAAACAGGGGATAATTTAAATTTACAAGAATTTTCATTTTTAACGCCGTAAAATAAAGCGCTTTAGATGAAAATTATATAGAAGCAATTTATCTAAATAATTTATCCCCTGTTTGAAAATTTTTATATTTAATGTCTGTCAGGGAGTTCTATAAATGATGGTTTTCTGGATTTACCGGTTTCTTCTTTTTCTTTCATGATTTTCTGTGTTATATCTGTAAGTTTTTCTATAAATTCATCCCATTTACCATCTTTTGACATAGCTGTATCTTTATATTTGTTATAAAGTTTTTCACTCATATACTTATTGTTCTTCGGAGCATAAATTGCCAGTCCCTGTGAAGGAGCATAATCTTCGTCATCTTTTATATGTTCTTCTGCAATGACAGCTTCGGAAATAACCTTCTTTATGTCCTGTGCTGCTTCCTTTAATTTCGGATCTGCAACATCTTTTGATTTCAGTATATTATCTGCAAGATGTCCTAAATCTCTATAATCTCTATAGGGAGCAGACGATGATCTCTGGCTGTAGGCAGTAGTATCATGGAGTATATCTTTTATAATCTGCCTGTCAGTAGCCGTATTCATGAGAGCTTCTGCCAGATTATCAATACATGCTTTTACACTGTCCATTTTACCGAGATCGATAGCAGAGAAGGTAGTTGTAGATTTTGCAGAGGTTTTATCACATTCTGATATTATGCCTTTTGATATATTTTCTGCCGTAACTTTTCCTTCTTCTGCGAGTTTATTCATAGTATTCAACATGGGTACATAGGGCATACCGATGCCTCCCACTGTTTCTTCAGAAGCTACCATAGTCTTTGCCCTGTCTTTAAGTTCATAGGCTACTTCAGGCTGTGCCATAAGGCAGCAATCGAATATGACCACTTCAGGTTTTACTCCTGTCCGTTTTTCAGCTTCTGCCAGAGCCTGACTTATTTCGGGAAGGGTCATCATTTTTTCTCTGTCTTCAAAACCTCCGAGAAAACCTGCTCCATGATCGCTCATGAGTATTACATATTTCTTTGCAGGATAGTTTTTTATACCCCATACTAGGAAATCTGTAAGGGTTGCCGGTTCTCCCATATTGACAAATCCCATATCCTCCACTACTTTAGAATTTATTTTTGTTTCATCATCACTTTTTGTAACAAAATATCTTCTTGCTCCTATCCATTCCGGTTCATTATTTGGAACGAACTCTCTGTCTTTTGCTTTTAAGAGGCTCCCTCCTGTATATGGTTTATCTACAAATAAAACCTGATCACTGTCCATTTTTTCATAGATGAATTTCTTTATGGCATTCATCATATGTTTTGATAATCTGTTCACTTCATTCTGCTGGCTGTTTCCTGCAGCCATCGTGACAGAGATTTTTTCTTCCTTATCAGGTTTTAACATAGTCTGTGCCAGTTCATAGGCTACTGTGGTAACCATATTTACCATGTCCTTATCTTCCAGAACCTGTGTGGTAAGGCCTGTTATTAATTCCGTCATGCCCTGCATGAGGGGGGGACTGGAAGAAAGTATGGATTCTGCCATATAGGCCGCCCTTGATCCCTCTTTGAACATTTCCTGGAATTGAGCCACTCCTTCTGCATCTCCTGTTTCTTCTGTGAGAAGTTTACCGAAGGCTTCGTTATTTATGACCTGTTTTAATGCTTCTCCGAAGAAATATTTTGTAAGAGGAGGAACCTGAAAACGGGAAAGCTGGGCTACAACATTTACATTATCCGTAGAACCTACCTTCTCCATATCCTTCAGATTCTGCATGATCATAGGCTCAAGATTGTTTGAACCGTCAAGATAGGTTAAAAAGGTAATTTCTTTTTCAGCTTTTGAGCTTCCCAGTGTAACCTGATCTTTTGTATTTGAAATGTCTTCGCTCCCGCCGGCCTGTTTCTTTACCTGTACAGGAACATTTATTTTATCATTTATTCCGCTGATATTCATCATATAATCCTCCTTGATGTACTTATAAAACTACTATTATAAATTATAACTACAAAAAAGGTAAATTAAAAGACTTTTTTATTAAATTTTTGTTAACATTTAACAAAAAAGTGAAGGGTGAACAGCAGCCCTGTTCACCCTTCACCCTTCACGGATTAATGCCTTTGAGGTAACTGTATAAACGAAGGTTTCCTGATTTTCTTTTTCTCCTCATCATCATCTTCTTCCGTATCATCAAATCCCATACCTGTGAGCTGTTCCAGGAATTCATCCCACGCTCCTTTTTTGGACATTGATGTTTCTTTATACTGTTCATATACTTCATCACTTACAAACCTGCTGGTTTTAGGAGCGTAAATAGTCATACCCTGTGACGGAGCATAATCTTCATTTTCCTGTGTATGTTCTTCTGCAATAATTGCTTCAGAGAGAACCTTTTTCAGATTTTGTGCAGCTTCTTTTAATTTCGGATCTGTAACATCTTTAAAATTGATTATATTGTCTGCAAGATGTCCAAGGTCCCTGTAATCTCTGTATGGTTCGGAAGGGCTGTCCTGACTGTAGGCAGTAGTATTATGGAACAGGAATTTTATTGTTTCCTGAGGAGTGTCTGTTTCCATTAAAACTTTTGCCAGTTTATCTACAGATGTTTTAAGATCTTTCATTTTTGTAAGGTCTATGGCAGAAAAGGTTGTTGTGCTTTCTTCCGATGTTTTTTCACATTCTTTAATGGTGAGTTTTGCAATATTTTCAGCAGTTGCTTCCCCTTTCCCCGCCAGTTTATTAAGTCCTTTTAATATGGGAACATAGGGCATACCGACTCCTCCCACTGTTTCTTCCGAGGCTACCATTACCTGTGCTCTGTCTTTGAGCTCATAGGCTACCTCTGCCTGAGCCATAAGACAGCAGTCGAACATAAGGACATCAGGTTTTACGCCTGTCTCTTTTTCTGCTGCTGCGATAGCTTTATTTATCTGCGGAAGAGTCATCAGTTCTCCTCTGTCTTCAAAACCTCCAAGGATTCCTGCGCCGTGATCGCTTAATACTACGACATATTTTTTAGCAGGGAAGTTTTTTATGCCCCACACAAGAAAATCCTTGAGGGTATCAGGGGATGCCATATTAACAAAGCCCATATCTTCCACTACTTTTGAATTGATTTTACTTTCGTCAGATCCTTTGGAGACATAATATCTTCTTGAACCTATCCATTCAGGTTCTCCTCCTTCACTCTTTTCCTTTGTTTTTGCCTTGAGGAGGTTTCCGCCCGTATAGGGGGCTTCTCTGTAAATTATTTTGCCTCCGGCCATTTTGTCTTTTACAAATTTACTCATGGCATTTACCATATGTCTGGATAATCTGTTTAATTCGTTTGCCTGGCTGTTGCCTGCCATAAGGGTAATGCCTTTTGTCGTTTCTTTGTCAAAATCAAGTGTTTCTTCAGCCAGCTGGTGTGCCACGTCTGTAAGCATTCCTGAGATATCTTTATCTTCAGCTACCTGACCTGCAAAACCTGTGATTAATTCAGTTATTCCCTGCATCAGAGGAGGGCTTCCGCCGAGGACACTTTCTGCTACCATGGCAGCTTCACCGGAATCTTTAAACATGTTCTGAAATTCTTTTACTCCTTCCGGATCGCCTGTTTCCTGTTCCAGAACTTTTGTGAATTTCTCACTGGTAATTACCTGCTTTAATGCTTCACCGAAAAAATACATGGTAAGCGGCGGTATCTGAAAACGGGAGAGCTGGGCTGCTACATGCATATTTTCAGTAGAACCAACCTTCTCCATATCTATTAAATTCTGCATAATAAAAGGTTCCAGATTATTTGAGCCATCCATATAATTTAAAAAAGTAATTTCTTTTTCAGGCATTGCTCCTATACTGACCTGATCTTTTGCTGTGGTTACTTCCTCTTTTGGAGAGGCTTTTGCTTTTTTTGGAGCAGCTTTTGTTATATTATTGTCGTTTATATTCCCTATATTCATTTATCTATTCCTCCCTGATAAAATATTTATCTATTATGAATTATAACAGCAGATATGACCTTTTGAAACATTTTTTTTATTAACATTTTGTTAACTTTTTACAAAAAAATTGTCTTACCTTTAAGGACAACGTCTGGAAGGAATATATTAAATATTTATAGAATTTAACAAAAATAGAGAATTTTTTACTGATATTTTGAAAGGTTATTTTATGCCATACACAATTAAAATAGATGAAGAAGAAGGTTTAATATATCTTACCATTACAGATATTATCACATTAGAGATTGGTCTTGAATCCCGTAAAGAACTTGCTCAGATTATTCAAAGAACCGGTATTAAAAAAGTTCTGGTTGACCAGTTAGAAGCAATCACTGGCGGTACTGTTTTTGATATTTACAAATTTCATTCCTCTCATGATGGATTTTTCTCCGGGGCTATCAGAATTGCAGTGATTTTTTCGGAGGAAAAAGAAAGAGTGGATAATGTAAATTTTGCAGAAAATGTTGCCATAAATAGAGGGATAATAATTAAAACTTTTACTGAAATAAATAAAGGTGTTAAGTGGTTGCATAGTCTTGAATTTTGAGAATCTAAATAAGGTGATCTTTTATGATGAATAAATTTATGTTCCTTATGTTCATTTTATTATTTACCTCCTATGCCTTTGCTATTGAAGATTCTTCTCATAGACAGAGTAATTCTCCTGATAAACCTGTCATTATCTCTGTAGATTCTTCTGGCAGAAGAGTAGAAAATTCTCCTGATAGAGGAAATTTTTCCGAGAAAAAGCCGGAGATTTTAGAAGAAAAATCTCCTGAGAAGATATCTGACAGATCTGTTACTGAAGAAGAGAAATTTCCTGAGAAAAAGCCGGAAATTTTAGAAGAAAAATCTCCTGAGAAGATATCTGACAGATCTGTTACTGAAGAACAGAAACCTCCTGAAAAAATATCTGACATATCTGATAGAAGGTTGAAAAATTCAGATGATGGAGAGATTAAAAATCAGGACATAAATAATTATAATACTTATAATACTTATAATGTAACTCCTGATATGCCCGGTTACTGGGATACAAGAGGAGACAACTTTTTTTCTGACAGAAGATATGCAGAAGCTTTGGAATGTTATGTTAAAGCTCTGAAGATTAATCCTTCATCTAAAGAACTGGATGATAAAATAGCAGA
>CALARM010001126.1 GCA_937888925.1 uncultured Synergistia bacterium
GAGGTATTGAGAAAAGAAACATTGAGATAGCAAAAAATCTTTTAAAATTAAATTTCCCTGTAGAAGCAATATCTCAGGCAACTGGATTAACTTCCGGTGAAATAGAAAAATTAAAATAACGGAATTTTTGCCTTTTAAAAATTCTTGATAATTTCAGTCGGTTATTTTCGTAAAAGCCTTGATTTTACTGGCTTTTACGTGGTTTACAAAGAATGAATTTTTTACAATTTACTGGATTGCAAGAAACCCTTGCAATCACAGGGTTTTAATTTTCCGAAATGTCATTAAAGTAGCATTTAACGACATTCATATATAAATTTATTTAGTCAAAGTAAAAAAATATAATTAATAAGTTGAATTCCCATCAAGGACAGCCCTTACCCTTTGAGAAATGGTTTTTATAGAGAAAGGCTTTTGAATGAAATTTATTCCTTCGTCCAGTACTCCTCTATGAGTGATTATATTAGCTGTGTAACCTGACATGTAAAGGCATTTAATATCAGGTTTAATTGTTTTAATTTGTTCTAGGAGTTCCCTTCCGTTCATATCAGGCATAACTACATCTGTAATCAGAAGATGTACTTTTTCTCTGTAATTTTGTATTACCTTAATAGCTTCTTTCGGACTTTTTGCTGTAAGTACAGTATAACCAAGTTTTTTTAACAGTATCTTACAGAAACCCAGATATTCTTCTTCATCTTCGGCAATCAAAATTGTTTCCGTACCATGTCGCGGAGCATCTGTAATTTTATCTGAAATATCAGATAATGTTTCTGATTTGAACCGAGGCAGATAAATTTTTATAGTTGTTCCTTTTTCGGGTTCGCTGTAAACGTTTATAAAACCATTATTCTGTTTTACTATCCCATAGACAGTGCAGAGCCCAAGACCTGTTCCTTTTCCAAGTTCTTTTGTAGTAAAGAAAGGCTCAAAGAGATTTTCTATTACTTCTTTAGTCATTCCTGTTCCTGTATCGCTTACTGCAAGGAGAACATATTCTCCCGGCAGGAATTCCACATGGCATGATGTATATGCTTCATCAAAGGTTGTATTACCTGTTTCTAATGTAATTGAACCGGTGCCGGATATGGCATCCCTTGAGTTTATTACCAGATTTGCCAGAATCTGGTCTATTTGAACAGGATCAATTTTTACTGTCCATAGATTATTATCTGGTATCCATATGAGTTCAATATCTTCTCCTATGAGCCGTCTGAGCATTTTAATCATACCGGATATTGTTTCGTTTAGATTCAAAATTTTTGGTTTAACAGGCTGTTTTCTGGCAAAAGCAAGTAGTTGTCTGGTAAGATCTGCTGCTTTCTGTGTTGTATCAAGTATATGTTGAAGCTGGCTATAAATTAGATTTGATGGTTCCAGATCCATCATAATCAGTTCAGAATATCCCGATATAATTCCGAGCATATTATTGAAATCATGGGCTACTCCACCAGCCAGTCTTCCTATAGATTCCATTTTTTGTGCCTGTATAAGTTGAGCCTGCAGTTTTTCTTTTTCTTCTTCTGCTCTTTTACGTTCTGTAACATCATAGGAAAGAACCATTTCTGCTTTTCTACCTTCCCAATTTATTACGTGGGAAGTTATTTCTACAAAGATTATGTCGCCGTTTTTTTTGCAATGCCGCCAGACTCCGGCTATATCAAGTCCATCGGAAACATGATTTATATTTTCCATCAGTCTGGATATGTCTTCTGGTGGTCTTATGTCTTTTATAGTCATAAGGAGAAATTCTTCACGGGAGTAACCATAGTGTATTATAGCAGAATGATTTACTTCAAGAAATTCAAGAGTGTTCAGATCATAAATCCACATTGGATGTGGATTTATCTCAAAAAGTAATCTATATCTTTCTTCACTATCTTTTATGGCTTTTTCATGTTTTTTGCGTGCTGTAATGTCCTGAATAACGGCAAGGAAAATTTTTTCACTGCCATGCGGAAAAAGCTGGAGATGGACTTCTACTGGATAAAGGGTATTATCTGACCGACGATGGACTGTTTCAAAGATCTGTATATTTTTTTCTCTTTTAATCAGAGGTTCTATAAGATTAGAAAAGGTTTTTTTGTCAAAATCCGGTTTGATATCAAGAGGGGTGAGCTGTTGAATTTCTTCAAGAGAATAATTAAGATTTTTCAGAGCTCCTGAATTTACATATTGAAATTTCAAGGTATGAGAATCGAATATGTAAATTTCATTCAGGCTGGCTCCTATTGTATTATAGAGCAATGTTTTTTCATATTCTCTTTTTTTGTTTTCTGTTATGTCAATACCTATTCCTATACTTGAACCGTCAGAAAGTTTTACATTTGTCCAGGATGTATCTAATATATTGCCGTTTTTTATTCTTGTTTTGAAATCTCCCCAGACATTTGCCGATGTATTTATAAAATTCATTACATATTTTCTATATTCAGGGTCAGGATAGGCTTCTGAAAATATATTTATTTTCATTGCTTCCTCTTCTGACCATCCGAGTGTTTTTTCCCAGCATTTATTGACAAGAAGGCAATTACCATTACTGTCTATAAAGATAATCATTACAGGTATATTATCCAGTATTTTTTTCAGGATTTCTTTTTCTTTTTTCAGGGATTGCTCTGTTTGTTTTTGTTCTGTAATGTCCACATGGGAACCTGACATCCTGATTGCCTGGCCCTGTTCATTATATGAAAGGTCTGCCTGAGCAAGTATCCACCGGTAGTAACCGTTTTTATGTCTGAATCGGAATTCGTTATTGTAGCCCTGATAAGGATTTTCTATAAAATTAAAAACCTTTTCTTTAGCTTTAGAGAGATCTTCAGGATGGACTCTGCTCTCCCATTCATTAAAATCATTTGTTATTTCGTCATCTTTGTAGCCGATCTGATTTTTCCATTCAGTTGAGTAATAGACCTTATTGGTAATCAAATCCCAGTTCCAGAGTCCTACTTTGCCTGTTTTTGTCGCAAGTTTCAGTCTTTTGCATGTGTCTTTTAATGTGTCACCGTCATGAACACATTTATCTTCTATTTCGCTGTAATCTGTTATGTCATGAAATATTGTGATAAATTCATTCTCTCCGCAGGGAAATACGGAAATAAGGAAATGTTTTTCTATAAATGAAAAAAAAGTTTTAAGGCTTACAGGCATACCCGATATGACTGATGAAGAGAATTCACTTATACATAGAACTGGTGTAATGTTATATACTTCTGCAGCAGTTCTGTTTATTATAATATCTTTTTGTTTCTGGAAGATTTTTTCATAGGCACGATTTACGTCTATTATTATATAGTCTGAACCATGACCATGTTCATCCAGCAACAGCCGGTTTAGAGAAACTCCTTCGTGTATACTATCATAAATTGAATGGAATTTTTCCGCTTTTTCTTTCAGATTATTTTCTATCATTTTTCTTTTTCTTCATTTTTGCTCCGTCAAAATTTATTTATTTAAGTATTATACCATATCTGAATAATTGTTTATAAAGAACTTTTATATAAGTATTATAGTACCTTAATACTATAAAACTAATAACGTTTATTACCGGGTATTTCAATCTAAACAGGGGAAATATTACGTAGTTTTTCCCAAAAAATTAGATTTTTTTTAGGTAAAAAATTTTTATCTGAAGATTATTTTTTATAAAATGTATCACTAACTTATAATTAGTGATATAATATAAATGAGGTGGTGATGGAAATGGCTAAAATAAAGGAGAATATAGATAATGGACTGGAGGAGAAATTGAAGAGATTCGAAGCAATAATGGGCTATTCTCTTTCAGATAAAACTAAGTTTGAATATATTAAAATAGCCAGGGCCTTAATTGAGGGAAATTTACCTGTAAGATCCAAGAGCAGATATGTTCAGGCAAAGTCTGTGGCAAAAAAATTAAGAGAACATGGAATTGCTTATATTGATATCCCGAAATGGCAGAAGAGAGGTGACAGCAGAAACCTTGAATATATCCAGAGAAAACTTATCTCGGAAGGTGATTTTATGGAAATACTTCAAAAATTGCCGGATACTCCTAAAGGGAAGGAATTAAATCTGGCTATGAGGATAGCTTTCTATTCTGGATTAAGACTTCATGAAG
>CALARM010001127.1 GCA_937888925.1 uncultured Synergistia bacterium
AACCAACAGAGTTTGTTACCTGGTGGAATGACAGTGAAAGACATAACGGATGGACTTTTTCCCTTTACGGTCAGAACGGGCTTGTATGGCCGGATTCATCAAGTGCGGAACAGATTTATACCAGTAAATTATTGAATTGTTATAGAATGACTGTTTTACTTCTGAGTGTTTATGGCGGAGAGTCTGTATATTTATATCAGCCTGCATCCAGTTACGACCATGTAGTACTCCTTCTTTACTCTAATGATGAGAACAGTTACATTATGATTTCTTATCCCAACGGAGGCAGCCCTGAAACATGTGTTTATAAAATCCTGGGCACGACTAACAGGACTGAAGCACTTTCAAAGGTTACAAGTTACTTCCCCGGTTCGTCAGTTGCTTCCAGAAGTGAGAAAATGAGATTTTAATGGGTAAAAGTGAAGAGTGAAGAGTGAATGGTGAGTGGAAAAAATTCTACTCACTGTTTTTGCTTTATATCGGAAGAAATACGCCAGGTATTATCAATAGATTTTTTTATAAAATTTTTATCGTCAAAATATGCAGTCAGAATATTATAGACTTTTTCTTTATCCAGAGGAGGCAACTGAACTTCTATGTCAATCGGATCTTCCCAGGAGGAAATTTCTGTCTCCATAATTTCCGCTACAGCCATAGCGAATTTTTTATTATGTTCTATAAAGAGATTATAATCTTTTACAGTCCGAAAACCTGAATAATCTTCGAAATGAGCCATATAATTTCCGCCGCCAGATCTTCCGTAATTAATTATGTCATCATGACATATAATATGAAAATCTTCTTTTTTTCTATAAAATTCTGTTTCCTTTTCTATAAATAACTGGCCCAGTACGAAAGAAGAAAAACAGTGTCTTATCCTGCCTGTATTTACAGCACATTCTATAAGATCTCTCTCTTCTGTTCCCGGTATACAATAAAGGAAATTTCCTTTAACAGGAACCTGTTCTCTGAATGCTTCGAGAGATAGTCTTATTTCATGTTCAGGAATACAGCCTTTATTGACAGGATCTCTATTACATATAAATTCATACCCTGTATCTAAAATTCCGTTGAGGTTATGAATATCTTTCAGGTATTTTATTACCCACGCTTCAGGTCTTATAAAGGTTACCCATTTGAAATTTTTCTCGGATTTTTTTATGGCTTCGAGTAAATATTCAAGATTTTTTTTGTTAATACTTGCATGGGTCATGTAGAATGTGACTTCGGCATGATTTTTTACTTCTTTTATATCGTTTACTATCTTATCAAAGGTCCTGCTTATTAAAGAGGCTTTGTTTTCATCAAGGAGAGTTAATCTGTTTGGATAATTGTGATTATAGGTGCAGAAATAACATTTTCCCCAGTAACATCCATCAAAAGTTCTCACGGAAACTGATATATTGTTATCCATTGAAGGTAATTTCATGAGTGAAAAATCTGTAAGTTTAAATTTATAAGGTGGCTCTTTAGTTTCTCTGTAAAAAGGAGGAAGTTTTTTCCCATTTAAAAGGTCAAGAAGAAAATACTCTCCGGCGCCTGATACTGTATGGGTAAAATGTTTTTGTTCTTCTATTATACCGGGGCCGCCTATGACAGTGGTTTTCCCCTTTTTTCTCAGGTTAAACAATAAATCCAGTATTTCTTCTCTGTCATGACCCCAGCTGCTGAGACCGATAATGTCATAACTACCGGCCAGTGTAAATAATTCTTTAAGATCAGTATTTTCGTCTGTTACAAATTCATCTGCTTTTTTACCGGTTTCGTGAAGATAACCGTTTAGATAAGAAACAGGACTTATAGTATTGGAGAATTCATCTGTTAAAATTAATATTTTATTCATGTGAAAGGTGAATAACTAATAACTATAATTTGTTTGGTTATAACGACGTATGAGAATTTTTTTCCTCATGTCACGCGTTACGCGTTACACATCACGATTCTCATATAAATCATTTGCTTTTTATCCTTCATCCTTCACTTCTTATATGCCTGTACTTTTGGCTTCATTTCTTGCTACATAATAATGTACAGGAACGCCATTGTTAAAAGAATAATTTTCTCTCATAACTTTATTGGATTTGCCTATATTATTTATCATAGGATTTTCAGATGGTTCATAACCGGGACGAACTGTTGCCACATGTCCGTGCCCTTTTTTACTTACCTGTGTACCCACTACAGGAAGTCCGTTATTTGCATATTCCTGGGCTTTTTTCGGATCTACTTCAGTCCAGTAACCATTTTCTTCTTTGGCTGAAGCTGCCATATTTTTTGCTATAACATTTGCCGTAAGGGCACATCCGCTTTTATGGGCTACTCCTGCTTCTTCTACAGGAACTCCAAGTTGTTTTAACGTAGAGTTCAATCCTTCGTTACAGAAGGTTTTCCCGTCACGGGGCTTCAATCTTTTGTTTTTCATCATCTTGTCCTGTGCAGTTGTAAGTGACTTCAATCTTGCTTTTTTCAGATCTTCTTTAGATAAGGTGCTGTCTCCCGGCGCTGTCGGATTTGTCTCCTGGCCGGCAGGGGGATTAATGGACTTAAAAGGAACTTTAGGTTGCGCGATCTGTGTATTTATGATGTTATTATATGAAAGATTATATGGAGACGCTGTCTTTAAACTATCCATTTATTTGAACCTTCTTTCATTAGTATTTATTTATATTTATAAATATTATATATTTTTAAGTTATTAATGTCAAATTATTTGATAACTGGAATAATATAATATATAATATATAATATATATATCGTAATGCGTGACGGGTTTAATCCCTTCGCATCACGCATCACGCATTACGACTTATTATATAGATAGTTATGAAACTAACTATATTAAAATAAATCCTCGCGTCACGCATGACGCGTCACGAATTATTATGAATATACGTAAAAAAACGCTTGTTGTTATAATTATTACCTTTATATTTTTAATTATATTACTTTACATTATTTCAAGAGTAATACTTCTGGGAGGATTTATTGATTTAGAAAAAAAAACTGTCACAAGGAATGT
>CALARM010001128.1 GCA_937888925.1 uncultured Synergistia bacterium
TAAAGATAGAACCTCTTGAAAAATTCACAGGTGATGATGAAGCAGTAAGCTATGTAGGAATCCGTGCCGATGAAGACAGAAGCGGATATGTATCTACAAAACCCGATATAAAACCTGTCTTTCCCTTTAAAGAAAGAGAACCTGTAAAAGCAGATATTTACCGCCTTCTTGAAGAAAGCGGCATAGGACTTCCCGATTACTACAGATGGAGGAGCCGTTCCGGATGTTTCTTCTGTTTCTTCCAGAGGAAATACGAATGGGTTAAACTGGCAGAGGTTCATCCTTCACTCTTTGCCGAAGCGGTGAAATATGAAAAAGAACACAGTGACGGAAGAATTTACACCTGGACTGATACGGAATCTCTTACAGACCTTCTTAAAAGAGAAGACAGGATAATAGCAGATTATGAGGAAGCCCTGAAAAGAGAGAAGAAAAATTCGCTGTTTCTGAAGGGAGAACATTTACTTAACTTATGTAATCTATTATAATATTGATATTAATGAAGAAGAAACTAATCACGCAGTCTGCCGGATTTCAAATATAGAGAGAAAGATGTGATAATAAATGAACTATGAACATATGTCCAGGGAGGAGTTAATAGAAACACTTAATGAAACTAAGAAATTAGAAGAGAAACTCAGAGAAAGTGAGGCAAAACTCAAAGAAGCCAACCAGATTATGGCAGCTATGCTGGAACATACCCATATGATGGCAGCCCTCCTGGACCATAAGTTCAACTTTATCCTCGTTAACCGTGCATATGCTGAAACCTGCCATTATGAACCCTCTTTTTTCCCGGGAAAAAATCACTTCGACCTCTATCCTCATAAAGAGAATCAGGAGATTTTTCAGAGAGTCGTAGATACAGGAGAACCTTTTTTTGTAGATGAAAAGCCCTTTTTCTTTCCGGATCAGCCTGAAAGAGGTATAACTTACTGGGACTGGAGTTTGATACCGGTAAAAGATGACTCTTCTAAAGTAATTTTACTGGTATTTACTCTGTCTGAAGTTACAGGGAAGGTAAAGGCTGAAGAGGCGTTAAGAGAAGCATACCGACTCAATGAACAGATAATATTCAGCGCTAAAGAAGGCATTATAGTTTATGACCATAACCTGAAATACAAACTGTGGAATCCTTTTATGGAAGAATTAACCGGTTATGAGGCAAGTGATGTTATAGGGAAAGATCCTATGGAACTCTTTCCTTTTTTGAAGGAAACTGGAGTTATGGAAAGACTTGAAATGGCTCTGGCCGGAAAACTTCCCGAACCTGTTGATCTTCCATATTTTGTCTCTAAAACAGGAAAATCAGGATGGACTTTGAATAAAAGTTCACCTCTCAGAAATTTTGCCGGAGAGATTACAGGGGTCATTGGAATAGTCCATGATATTACTGAGCGAAAAAAGATAGAACATGAACTCAGAGAAAATGAAAAGAAGCTTCGTGCTATTGCTGATTACACATGTGACCTGGAACACTGGTTCGGAAATGATGGGAAATTAATCTGGGTCAATCCTGCAGTCTTACAGTTCACCGGATACTCTGTAGATGAATGCTTTGCTATGAAAGACTATCCTTTCCCGATTATATATGAATATGATAGAGACTTAATTGCCGGAGCTTTTTCTTCTGCATGTCAGGGCTGTAGTGCCAGTAATCTGGAGTGCAGAATAATATGCAAGGATGGTAGCCTGAAATGGGCAGGAATATCCTATCAGGCAATTTATGATTTACATGGAAATAATATAGGCCATAGGTCGAGTGTCAGAGATATTACAAGTAGAAAGAAGGCAGAAGAAGAAAAGGAGAAACTTCAGTTACAGTTATTCCAGTCACAGAGAACGGAATCCCTTGGCCGTATGGTAGGAGGAGTGGCACATAACTTCAATAATATTCTGGGAGTTATCCAGGGTGTTACAGAACTGGCCATGATGGATATAGACCCGGATAATCCGCTATACTGTGAACTCAACCAGATCCTTGAATCTACTCATACGGCATCAAATCTTGTTAAACAACTCCTGGCATATGTCTGCAGGCAAATGGTACGTCCTGAGATAATAGATATAAATGAAACAATAGCAGGTATGATTAAAATGCTTCGTACTATCATAAGTGAAAATATTGAGCTTATCTGGAAACCAGGTAATGAGATATGGAAGGTCAGGGTTGACCCCAATCAACTTAATCAGATCCTGACAAACCTTACAGTAAATGCCCGTGATGCTATTTCAGGAAACGGATCCATAATAATAGAAACATCTAATGTATGTTTCGATAGTTTATATTTTATAAAGAATGAAGAAATTCTTCCCGGAGATTATATTCTCCTGTCAGTAAGTGATACAGGTACAGGAATGAGTAAGGAAGTGATGGAGAAGATATTTGAACCTTTCTTCACTACAAAAGAAGTCGGTAGTGGGACAGGCCTTGGTTTATCTACTGTTTACGGTATTGTTCATCAAAACAATGGATTTGTCAATGTTTACAGTAAAGAAGGTAAAGGAGCAACCTTCAAAATTTATTTGCCCCGCTTCTACACTGAAAGTAATTCTGTTTCTGCAGAGAAAAAAGTAGTAACCGTTACGAAAGGAGGAACAGAGGTTATACTTATTGCAGAAGATGAAGAAGCTTACCTTATAGCCTCAAAGAGGATGCTTGAAAAACAGGGGTATACTGTGCTTGCAGCAAAAACTCCCGGCGAAGCTATTCATATAGCAGAGAATTATCCTGGGGATATACAGCTTCTTATAACAGATGTTATAATGCCTGAGATGAACGGAAGAAAATTACTGAAGAAAATAGATAAGATCAGGCCGGGAATAAAATGTATATATATATCCGGTTATCCTGCCAGTGTAATTACCCCTCATTGTGTCCGGGATAAAGGAGTAACCTTTCTGGAGAAACCTTTCTCTACAAAGGCCATTGCTGATAAAGTAAGGAATTTACTGGACTCGCAGTAAGGAGTTAAACCACATTGGCGTTAATATTTATATATGCTCCCTTCGATATAAGTAATTCAACTATCAGATCTGCGTACCTTCATAAATTTAAAGGAGTTATGCAAAAAATAGAGAAAAATCAGTCATTGCGAGCGAAACAGTCTCATTGAGATGCTGAAAATGGAGGAATGTTACGCTGGTGATTTCTTCACAGTATCTTCTCATTTTCTTCATACTTTCTTCACATCTTTATTTTATAATTCAATCAGTGAAAGAGATAAAACCGGGAAAGAAGGTGCAGAAAATGATTAAGAAAGTATTTCAAAGTAAAGTTCAGAAAATAATCAGCCAGCAGTGTTTATTAACAGGTGTCGGTTTGACTATAGCTTACCCTTATTAACGGAATTTCTTCCATGTATCGATGAATTGAACTTTATTCGACGGAGTTTCAGAAGGAAATGGATCACAGGCTATAGAATTATATGAAAT
>CALARM010001129.1 GCA_937888925.1 uncultured Synergistia bacterium
ATTATGAACAATATTAAAGAGAAAATAGAAAAACTTTTACTTCCTTCCGTAGAAAAACCGGAACGGTACATAGGGCAGGAAGTAAATTCATTTATAAAGCCGAAAGAAGGTTCTGTTACCATAGCACTGGCGTTTCCTGATGTTTATGAAGTAGGTTTTTCAAATATAGGCTTTAAAATACTCTATCACCTGATAAACAGAGAGGAAAAATTCCTTGCAGAAAGAGCCTATTCTCCATGGTTTGATGCAGAAGCTATTATGAAAAAAGAAGATATACCTCTTACTACAGTCGAAACTTGGACACCTCTTAAAGACATGGATATAATAGGTTTTACCCTTCAGCATGAACTGACCTATACAAATATAATCGGTATGCTGTCTCTGAGCCATATTCCCATAAGATCATGTGAAAGACACGAAGGCCCTCTTGTAATAGCAGGAGGATCAGGTTCATTTAATTCTGGCCCTCTTGATAATTTCATAGATCTTTTCGTTCTTGGCGAAGGAGAAGAAGTCATACTGGAAATACTGGAAGAATTTTACATATGGAAATTTTTAGAAAAGGGGACAAAAATAGAATTACTTAAGAGATTGTCAAAGATTGGCGGTGTTTATGTACCGTCTTTTTACGAAATAACCTATCATGCTTCAGGAGAAATAGAGAGAATTATACGGAAAGAAGGCCCTGAAAAAATAGAAAAAAGAGTAACATCTGATCTTGATAAAACCTTTTTCCCTGAAAAAATCCTTACCCCGCTTATGGAGGTTATCCATGACAGAGCAGTAATAGAAATATTCAGAGGATGTACCAGGGGGTGCAGATTCTGTCAGGCAGGATATATCTATCGTCCCGTAAGAGAAAGAAGTCTTCAGACCTGCCTTGACCTTGCAGACAAACTCCTTGATAATACCGGTTACCCCGATCTGTCCCTGTCCTCACTGAGCACGACCGATTATTCATCAATAGAAAAGTTATTGAAACATCTCATGAATTCACAAAAACACGATAAAATAGCCATATCTCTGCCATCTATGAGGATTGATACATTTTCTGCAAAACTGGCAGAAGAGGTTCAAAAGGTAAGAAAAACAGGTTTTACCTTTGCTCCCGAGGCAGGAAGTGAAAGATTGAGAAAGGTAATAAACAAACAGGTTACAGAAGAAGATCTGCTGAAAACAGTAGAAGCGACTTTATCTGCCGGATGGGATAAATTAAAACTTTATTTTATGATAGGCCTTCCGACAGAAACAGAGGAAGATCTCGAAGAAATAGTAAAACTTATAAAAAAAGTTTTTACTATTGGAAAGAAATATAAATTATCCAGAATATCTGTTGCATTTTCTTCCTTTGTTCCCAAGCCTCATACACCTTTTCAATGGGAAGGTCAGGACAGTATGGAACGATTGAAAGAAAAACAGAATTTTCTATTTAAAAATTTAAAAACAGGAAAAGAACAAAAGAAAATTTTTATAAATTTCCATAATAGAGAACAGAGCTTTATAGAAGCAGTATTTGCAAGAGGAGACAGGAGACTCGGAGAAGTTCTGTTAAAAGCCTGGGAACTGGGATGCCGTTTTGATAACTGGTCCGATTATTTCAGATTTGACCTGTGGCACGAAGCATTTAACAGTATGAATATTTCACCTTCTTTTTACGCAAACAGAGAAAGAAAAGAGGAAGAAATACTGCCCTGGGATCACATATCTTCAGGTATAAATAAAGAGTTTCTCCTTGGTGAAAGGAAAAAAGCTTTAGAATATGTTGAAACAAAAGACTGCCGTTTTTCCGAATGTTCTCAATGCGGTGTGTGTCAGAGCCTGGGAGTTACAAATAAACTATATCCTCCTTCAGAAGAAATTCCCGATATAAAGTCTCAAAAAGAAATATCGGAAGTAACAGAAAATAAAACCCTTATAAGATTTAATTTTGAGAAAATTGATAAAACAAAATTCATTTCTCACCTGGGTCTCATAAGAATCATAGAAAGAGCCGTTAGATTTACCGGCTTACCTGTAGCTTTTTCTCAGGGTTTTAATCCGAAACCTAAAATTGCCCTGGGGCCTCCCCTGTCATCAGGCATAGAAAGCTACAGTGAATGGGGAGACATTGTAATGTCCCGGCCGGTAGATACCGAATTATTTCAGAAAGAAATCAACAGATTTCTCCCGGAAGGCATGAAAGTGCTTAAATGCAGCATTATCCCGTTAAAATCTCCTGCTCTCAATGCAATTATTAAAATCGGAGTTTACACTATAGAGTGTTCTGGAGAAAAAGATAAAATAGAAAATTTTTTGAAGCAAGATGAAATACTGTTTGAAAAAGTAAGAAAAAAAGGAACAAAAACTATAGATATAAAACCTCTTATAAAGAAACTGGAAATCAGGGCAGTAAATAATGATAAAATCTCTATGGAATTATGGATAAATATGGAAGAAGGAGGAACAATAAAACCACAGGAAGTTATAAAAGTAATGAATGATTCCGGTATAAAATTAAATGTAGAAAAGATATGTCGCATAAAATTATTGACTGTTGAAGAGAAAAGTCCATTGGAAAATTAGTTAAAAAGGAAATTATATGATTGAAATTTATAAAACAATTCAGGGAAGGCACTCGCAGTTTATAGAAGAATCTCTCAAACATGTATGGCCGAAAGGTAAAATTCATTCCACTTTCTTCGGCCAGCTATTTTACATTGAAGGAGAAAAACCGTTTACAGTAAATTTTTTGATTTCAGTTCAACACATTTTATCCATACATATGTCTGCTTTCTGGGAAGAATCGCCTGCCAAAGATGACCTGGGCACACGGTTTATAAAACTGGAAGAACCTGCTTATGGTTCATGGATAAACATGGTCAATCCCACGGAAAAAGAAATCCAGTATATCTGCAGCTGTACAAATGTAACGCAGGATTTTATAAAAGCTGCTCTTGATGAAGAAGAAAGACCGAGAATTGATATGGAAGGCAATCAACTGCTTATATTATGCCAGATACCTGTAGTAGAAGCTTCAGGAAAACATATGGACTTCTACAGCACAATTCCCCTTG
Organism: uncultured Synergistia bacterium; assembly: GCA_937888925.1. The sequence goes on from CALARM010001129.1 coordinate 3,054, forward strand.
GCATTCTGATAAACGGTCAGTATATTATTACCGTATCTTTACGGGAAAACCCCATACTTAAAAGTTTCATAGAAGGGAAAGTAAAAACCTTCTATAGCTTTAAGAAAACAAGATTCCTTTTTCAAATTCTATACAAAATATCAATCTATTATCTTCAATATCTGAGAAATATAGATAAAATAAGTGACAAAATAGAAAAAGAATTACACAAATCCCTCAGGAACCAGGAATTAGTAGATCTGTTCAGCCTTGAAAAATCGCTTGTATATTTTTCAACTTCATTGAAAGGTAACGAAATGGTTCTTGAGAAAATCCTGAAATTTAAGTTCCCTCAGATAAAAATGTACGAAGATGATAAAGACCTTCTGGAAGATGTTATTACAGAAATAAAACAGGCTATAGATATGACAAATATATACAGTAATATTCTGAGCGGCACAAGGGGAGCCTATGCGTCGATAATTTCCAACAATCTGAATATTGTCATGAAATTTCTCACATCAATTACCATTATACTGGCAATACCGACTATGATTTCCAGTTTTTTCGG
>CALARM010001130.1 GCA_937888925.1 uncultured Synergistia bacterium
TATTTATAGAGATCACATCTTTTACCTCTTTCTCCGAAGACCAGAACAGGTTCTTCTCCTACAGAGGTATAACGTTTGTATATCTTACCATCAAAGGGATCTTTATATTTTTCGCAGAGAAGAACGCTTTTTTCCGTAAGGCCTACTGCCACTCCAGGTCTGTGCCTCAGGGTAAAGAAAGACAGTTTGTCTCTGTGGAGTTCTCTTATATAGGAAAGATCCTCTGCATGGGGGAATATCCATATGTTATGCACAAGACCCATACCGTAATCTGATGCACTGGAATGGGCTCTTGCAGAATAACGTTCGAAGGTGAGGAAAAACTTTTCTGTCTGACATATTGAGCCTGCACTGATACCGTAGAGATTGGTTCCTTTTTTTACTGCATCTTTGAAATATTTTTCCAGTCTGTAGAAACGAAGCCTGTTGGTAAGGACAAAAACTCTTCCTCCGAATATAAATATTGTAGCACTCGAGATTATTCTTTTCCCCAGTTCTTCTCTCTGTTCTTTATAAAAAGAGCTTTTCTGAACGCCGCTTTTCCAGAGATAATAAAGTTCTACATGTCTGCACAGAGAAAATAATTCATTGTCTTTATAAATTATATGGTCAAATGTATCTCTCAGTTCCTTACATGTTAACAGACCTTTATTGGATCTTAAAAGATTTGATAAATCCGATAATTTTTTCTCTTTTTCTTCACCTGACAGGTCAACTGTGAAAAACTCGGAATCGTCTTTATTTTCCTGTAAATAATAAAAATCATAAAGACAGAAATGTTTATAGGTTTCCTGGAGACTGGATACAAGTTTATATATTTCTTCCACATAATGGAAATTTTTTTCGTAATAATCTTTTTTTATTGCTTTAATCTGATCCTGTTTCTCCGTATATTTCTGGTAGAGCCATTTTTCTTTTTCTTTGAATTCATTGAACATAGAATATACTGATAGGTTTTGAATATTTCTCGGAAAACTTCCTTCCCACCTGGCGTCTATAGAAATACGTTCAAACATTTCTATGAGATGACGGTCGTGATGTTCATGTCCTTTCTGAAAAGCTGCAGTAACGAGGAGTATTTTTTTACTTTTATTTAACTCTTCATCTGTATGACAGGGGTTCAGGATTGTTTCTCTGCACATATTTACAAGATCTTCTTCTTTTGCAACATTGCCATTTAAAAAACACCATCCTTCTGCCTTGTTTTCAAGTAATCCGGGGTATTTAAGTTTTTTCATAATTATTCACCTTTTCTTATAAATTAAATTCTGCCACAACAAAGGTATGATCAGACGGTTTTTCTAAAAGCCTCTGATTTATATCTATACAGGATGTAACAGATTTTTCTGCCAGAATTTCTGTTGCCCATATGTGATCCAGACGCCATCCCATTTTCCTCTTTACACTGTTCTTTATTCTGTAATCATAAAAACTATACTGGTCTCCACGGCTTTCATGTTTTCTGAATATATCAATAAGTCCCCATGATTTTAATTTTTCCAGACCTTTATGTTCTTCAGGATGAAATCCTACTGAACCGTACAGATTATCAGGATCGTATACATCAATTCTTTCCGGTGCTACATTGAAATCTCCTGTCAGAATTAACGGAGAACCGGGAGAAAAATTATTTTTCAAGTAATCATGTAATCTCTCCAGCCACGTCAGTTTATATTTGAATTTTTCCGTTCCCACTTCAGAACCCTGTGGAATATAAACATTTATTATATTTATATTCTTTATTTTACAGGAAATAAGGCGACTTCCTTCATCTTCACCTTTCCCGTCAAATCCTGTAAGTAAGGTTTCGAAAGGAAATTTACTTATAATAGCAACACCATTATAGCTTTTCTGTCCTTTGAATACACAGTGATAATTCATCTGTTCAAAAGATTCAGCAGGAAAATCTTTATCCTGTACCTTTGTTTCCTGAATACACAGTATATCAGTCGATGTATCTGAGAGCCATCCTGTAATTATATCCATTCTGGCTCTGATAGAATTTGTATTAAAACTGGCTATTTTAAGATTCATTCATTATTCACCTTCTTATCACTCAATAATTCCCTTATGGTTTTTGTCAGTTTTCCCAGCGTTACAGGCTTTATAAGAACTTCCTTTACTCCTGTAGCTTTTGCTTTTTCAATGAGGTCAGGATCACAGTAGCCGGTAATAAGTATTACAGGTATGTCAGGTCTTATACGTAATATTTCTTCTGCCAGTTCTGATCCTTTCATTTTCGGCATAATTTCGTCTGTAATAACAATAGCATATTCGCCAGGTTTTTCGCGAAATAGCTGCAGGGCTTCAATACTGCTGTTTCTGGATGAAATTTGATATCCCATCTGTTCCAGTAATTCCTTCATTATTTTAACAATAGATATTTCTTCATCATCTACAAATAATATTTTTCCCTTTCCACACGGTAAAACAACATCATCTTCTTTTTCCGGTATTTTATCATCAATTTCCACACTGGGGAAAAATATAGTAATATTTGTTCCTTTACCTGTATTACTCTCTACTGTAATATCTCCTCCATAGGCTTTTACAATACCGTAAACTACGGCAAGACCCATTCCGCTGCCTTCTCCTGTTTTTTTTGTTGTAAAATAAGGCTCAAAGATACGCTCTTTGATTTCAGGCGGTATACCATGACCTGTGTCAGTTACAGTGACTTGAAGATAAGACCCCGGTTTCATATTTTCGTAAATTGTTATATCCTTTGCCTGTATATATAAATTCTTTAGAATTATTTCCATTGAACCACTTGCTTCACTCATGGCCTGGGCGGAATTTGTGCACAGGTTTATTATTATCTGCTGTATCTGTGTCGGATCTGCCTTTATCCAGACCAGATTTTCTTCAATATTCTCTTTCAGCTCTATTGTAGAAGGTAATAATCGTCTGAGTAATTTGATAGTTTCTTTTACAATCGGACTTATTTGCACCGGTATTCTTTTAACTTCCGATTTACGGCTGAATGTCAGAATTTGCTTTACCAGATTTATTGCCCTGTTACAGGCATTACGAATTTCTTTCAGGTTTTTTTCAAATATAGTTCCTTCCGGTGCATTATAAATCATAGCTTCTGTATAGCCCAGGATAGCAACAAGAATATTGTTGAAATCATGAGCTATGCCTGCTGCCATTGTGCCTATAGCTCTGATTTTATCAGAGTGACGGAGCTGATGTTCAAGTTTACTTTTCTCTTCTTCTGCCAGTTTTCTTGCAGTTATATCTGTTACAAGAGCAAGATTCCCAGTATAATTTCCTTTATCATCATTAATGGGACTGAGAGATAAAGATGTATAGATTTTTTTTCCGTCTTTTTT
>CALARM010001131.1 GCA_937888925.1 uncultured Synergistia bacterium
ACAGATTATCCGGTGTCGTATTTAGTGCTGACAACATGTAGAAGATAACTCGGAGGTTAACATTAAGTGGCAGAAAAACAACTGACTCTGGAGATAGTGACTCCGGAAGCAATTAAATTCAGCGGAGAAATAAAGATTCTGGTAACTCCGGGACCTTTAAGCAGCCTGGGAGTTTTGCCGGATCATATTTCTTTACTTACCACTGTTCTTACAGGAGAGACTATGGTAAGACTTCCTGATAACAGGGAGATTTATTTTGCAATGAAAGAAGGTTTACTTGAAGTAAATTCAAATCATATAACCCTTCTTGTTGACGAGGCGGCAGAAATTTCTGATATAAAAATAGAAGAAGAGAAGATCCTTTCAGAAAAGATTCGTTCTTCTTTACAGGAACCTGTTGATAATCAGACCAGGGAAAGATTAAAAAAAGAATTACAGTATATTCTTGCCAGAATCAATATTTGCTCGAAAGGCAATTAAAATCCCCGGTATTTTATAAAAACCTGCGTTAAACATCTTCGCGTCACGCGTCACGCGTCACGCGTCACGATTCTAATATAAATTAAGGAATTGACTATGGAAAAATTAATGGTTACAGGCGGAAAAAAATTAAAGGGCAGGCTTATGGCAAACGGAGCAAAAAATGCTGCTCTCCCTATTATGGCTGCATGTATTCTTGTAAAGGGAGATGTTCTACTCAGAAGAATCCCTGATATTACAGATGTATGGGTCATGATGGATCTTTTAAGAGAACTCGGTGCGAAAGTATCATATGATAAAAAAGAAGAATCTCTTTTTATCAATACAGATGGAGTATCGTCAACCCGTGCTCCCTATCATCTTGTCAGAAAGATTCATGCTTCTTTTGACGTAGCAGGAGCTTTACTTGCAAGATTTCTCTGTGCAGAAGTCCCACTACCGGGCGGTTGTGTCCTCGGAACAAGAGCGGTGAATTTTCATTTAGACGGTTTTCGTCTTCTCGGAGCAGATGTTTCTCTCGAACATGGTTATGTGAAAGCTACATCCAGGAAACTTCAGGGAAATAGAATTTATATAGGCCGGGCAAGTGTGGGGGCTACTAAAAATATTATGATGGCTGCAACCCTTGCTGGAGGAACTACTATACTGGAAAATACTGCTAAAGAGCCGGAAGTCTCAGACCTTGCCGGTTTTTTAAATGCAGCAGGAGCTAAAATTTATAGCCTGAATGACGGAACTATCAGGATAGACGGAGTTTCTCAACTCAGGGGAATTGAATATGACATAATCTCTGATCGTATAGAAGCAGGTACCTACTTACTTGCCGGTGCTATTACCCGCGGAGATATTACAGTCGATGGTATTTCTTCTCAATTTCTGGAGGCTTTTTTAAGCAAACTTGAAAGTGCCAATATAGAAGTTATAAGAGGTAAAAATTATATCAGGGTAAAAGGTAAAAGACGTGTATATCCTGTTGATATAATTACTTCACCTTATCCCGGATTCCCTACAGATTTACATGCTCCTATGGCAACATTTCTTACAATCTCGGATGGTACAAGTTTTATTGAAGAAACTATATTCGATGCCAGATTTAACTATGTTGATGAATTGAGAAGGCTCGGTTCAAAGATAAGGCTCGTAGACAGGACGGCTGTTATTACAGGTGTTGATAAACTAACAGATGCACCGGTAGAAGCTTCTGATTTGAGAGCAGGAGGAGCACTTGTTCTTGCAGGTCTGGTTGCCTGCGGTACTACGGAAATTACAGGTATTGAATATATAGACAGAGGATACAAATCCATAGAACATAATCTTAACAGTCTTGGCGCTCAGGTAGTAAGAGTTAAAAATTAGTTGGAAAATGGCATATTTTTTGCAATAAATAATTTATCGTTTTTATGAATTATGACTTTCTATTCTTTATTGTCATGTCTTTTCTTTATTGTCATGGAAGGAATAAAGGTCTTACTGTCGAAAATTCAGGAACACAATTTAATATAAAGGGGGCTAGTTACAGTGGGTTTTAAGTATTTAATGAAACAAAATAAACTGAAAAGTTATTATTTATCTTTCTTCTGGATTTCTTTGCTCATGCTAACTTTTTCACTGCCTGTTTTTGCAGAAAGTGAATATATAAATATTGATTCACCTGTGGAAAAAAATCCTGCTTCAATGCCTGATATAGCAGCCAATTCTGTAGTGGAAAGCAATCCTGACTCAATGTCTGATGTGGCAAATAATCCTGTAACAAAAGTATCTCAGAAAGTCAATCAACACGAATCAAATGGTAAAAATGATGGTATAATTCTGGAGCGTCCTGTTGAAAAATCTGAAATTCCTTTACCTGAAGTGACTAAAACACCTGAAGTAATAAAAAATACTGATCCCAATACGGGCTCCATATCTGTAAAACCTGACACCCCTTTTTCCAGGGAGAAAATAGTTGAAGTGGATATTCAGGGAAATCAGTATGTATCGTCTGAAGAAGTCATGTCTGTTGTATCTACGAAACCGGGAGATACTATGTCAACAGAGCAACTTCAAAAGGATCTTCAGGGTATCTTTGAACTGGGTTATTTTACGGATGTGAAATTTGACCCGGAGATTACTGAAGATGGTATAAGGGTAATTTTTCGTGTTCTTGAAAATCCTAAAGTGAAAAAAATTGAATTTAAAGGGAATGAACTGGTTTCATCTCAGGAACTTTTAAATCTTATGGAAACTAAAGTGGGCCAGATATTTAATTCCAGTACTTTTGAGAAAGATTTAAAAACCATAAATGATTATTATTCTCAGGAACTCGGTATGACAGGTGTTCCAACTCATATTGCAGAGCTTTCTACTCCTGAACCGGGTGTATTTCTTCTCAATATTGTAGAAGGTATGAAGGTTACAGGCATAGATTTTTCCGGTAATACTGCTATTGATACAGATGCACTCAGAAAAGCAGTTTCATCAAAACCGGGAGACTATCTGAATGTACTTGCTGTTAACAGGGACCTTGCAGCTATTTCAAAATTATATGATGATCAGTCTCTTATAATAGATCAGCCTCTTACTGCAGAAACTTCTCCTGAAGGAGTTGTTACTTATATTATTACAGAGGCAAGGGTAGAAAAATTTGTTGTTTCCGGAAATACAAAGACAAAAGATGAAGTTATATTAAGGGAATTAAGAAAAATTAAAGAAGGAGATATAATAAATAAAAAATTGCTCTCTGATGACATTCAGAGGATAAATAATCTTCAATTTTTTGAAGATGTAAGTGTTGTTCCCAAACCTACCGGTAAGCCGGGATTTTTCATTCTTGAAATACAGGTAAAAGAAGCCAAGACAGGTCTTGCAACTGCAGGTGTCGGTTTCAGCGGAGGAGCCAGAAATGAAGGTATAACAGGAAGTATAACCCTTTCTGAAAGAAATCTGTTTGGTACAGGCAGGAGCATTCAATTATTGCTTCAGAGAGGTGGACTTGTCAGCAATTACAATATAACTTATATGGAACCATACCTCACAGATGCAGGACTGTCAGTAGGTGTAAGTGTTTATCACAGTGCATTTGAAGAACAACGTCAGCCTATTTATAACGTATCCGGTCAGTCTTATGCCCTCTTTACTGACAAGAGAACCGGTTGCAGTCTTACTGTAGGTCAGCCTGTTACGGATGAGTTCAGACTTTTCGGAACCCTGAAGATCAGTCAGGTTGATTCTTACTCTACACCTACAAAAGATAATCCTGTTCTTGCAAGAAACACAGGTACAGGTGATATTAGAAGCCTTATGTTTTCAGGGCTTTATGATACTAGAGATAATTATGCCGATACTCATGCAGGCTTTTTTACCAATTTTTCCCTTGAGCATGCCGGCTGGTTCGGAGGAGATTTCGATTTCAGTAAATACAGTTTTGACACAAGGAAATATTTTCCTATAGGAGAACATACTCTGGCATTCAGAGTTTTAGGAGGAACCAGTACGGGAGATTTACCTCTTTCCGACCAGTTTTATCTCGGAGGTAATGATACCCTGAGAGCCTATGAACAGGGTGAATTTTTAGGTGACAGAGTATTTTTATTTCAGGCTGAATACAGATTCCCCATATTAAAGAGCAGAGTGTTGCAGGGTGCTCTTTTCTTTGATGCAGGTAATGCAACACAGAGAGAGTCTGTAAACGGACTGTTTGATAATATAAAAAGCGATGAAGGTATTGGTATAAGAGTTGCAGTACCTGCTCTCGGTATAGGTGCAATAAGAGTTGATTATGCAATTAAAAATCAAGGCGGAGGTGGCCGTATAGTAATAGGTATCGGACAGACTTTTTAATTACTTTCTGACAAAAATGTTTTGAAATCAAGTTAAAATTAATTGGAGGTGACATACTGAATTATCAGTATAATAAATGGTTAAAATGTATTATGTAAAACAGATTTTCTGTTTGTGTATTTTTGTATTATTTTTATCTTCCTGTAAAACACCCCAAAACGGAACTGATAAACTCCCCGGCGCTCCGGGCGTTGGTTCCGTTGATCAGAGTGTTATAATTAATCTTCCTCCTTTTCAGGAGGCAGAAAAGAAGTTTGAAGACGAAAGAAAGAAACTTGCTGCAGAATACAGTGAAATGGCCAAAGGTTTAAATGATAAACAAAAAAGTGCCATACAGACTCAATTTCAAGATGAACTCAGAAGAATACAGGCCAGTATTATAACTCCTCTCCAGGAAAAACAGAAAAGAGCTATAGAAAAGGTTGCAAAAGAAAAAAATCTTTCCGTTGTTCTGGACGCAACTGTTGTCGTGTGTGGTGTTATGGATGTAACAGATGATGTGAAAAAGGTTTTTGATCCTAACAGTAAAAAAGAAAATAAATCTACCACTCCGGTTGCTACTTCAAATACAGAAACTTCCGGGAAAGATGTAAAACAGGTAGTTGGCTATATATCTCAGGAAAAGCTTATGAATATCAGTAAGATGAGAGATGCTCAGGAAGAGTTATATAAGATTTTTTCAGATATGAATAAAAATCTGGAAAAAGAAGCGAAAGAAATCTACGGTGACAGTGCTCCTCCTGCCAGTTTTCTTACAAATTATCAGAAAAAACTCGATGAAAAGAAGAAGACTATTCTAAAACCTGTAGAAGATGAGATAAATAAAGTTTCAGGAGAAGTGGCAAAAGAAAAAGGCCTGTCCATAATACTTGATGATGTAAATGTCCTTTACGGTGGCGTAGACATTACTGACGATGTTGTTACAAAGTTAGAATAAGGGAGCCATGAGTTTTTGAAGCGATTATCTTTTTTCCTATCAATTTCATTTATTATATGCCTGTTTGTTTATGGTTACGGTTCAGAACCTTCCGGTTCCGGTATAGGTGTTGTGGATATCGATAAATTATTGAAACTTCATAAGGACTGGTCAAAACTTGAAGATTTAGATAAACAGGTCCGGGCATTTGAAGAAGGTTTTGCTTCAGATGAATTTAAAAATAAGATAAATAACTTTCAGAAGGATGCAGAGAAGAAATTTAAATCTCTTATAAGTGAATATGACGGCAGATTAAAAAAGAAGAATGAAGAGCTTAAGGTTAACTGGACAGCAGAACAGAATTCTATTATGGGACAGCTTCAGGCTCTTCAGGATAGATTTTCTGCAAGGCAGAAAGCTGAAATGGAAAAGATAAAATCAGAACATCAGTCTGATCTTGAACATATTCAGAGAGAGTTTGAAGCTAAAATGACAGCAGAATTAAATAAAAAATCTGCTCTGGTCCATGAAAAATACAAACCTGAACTTGAGAAGGAAAATCAGGCAGTACAGGCTATGCTGGATCAATATGTTAATACTCTTATTGTTGAAAGAGATAATAAAGTCAAAAAAAAGAGAGATGCTCTTTTACTGGAAATGGACTCGGTACTTACTGCTGAAAGAAACAGGTTAATGGGTGATCTGGAAGATTACAAACAGAGACGTATGGAAGAAAACCAGCAGGCATTGCTGAAAGTTAATCTGGAAATTAACCAGCTTAACGCAAAGAATACTCATAATAAAGAAGATGAGGAAGAATTGCAAAAGTTAATTGCAGAGAAAAAATCCATAGACTCCGGTTATGAAAGTGATATTGCCGGTGAGACCAGAAAAGTAGAAGATACTTTTACATCTTTTAAGAATAAGAAAATGGCTGAAATTGATGGTATTATAGGAAACTATACTACAGACCTCAATGCAGGGATGAACAGTAAGATAGATGCCAAAAAGAAAGAATTTGATGCCATAGTTCAGGTAAAAGTCAGTGAGGTAGATAAGAAAGTAAGGGCAGAACTCGAAAATACCCGTTCTTCTCTTGAGGGTGAATACTCTTCATTAATGAGGAGCAAAGAAGAAAAGATTCAATCTGCCATAGGAGAAAAATGGGATATAGTGAATGAACAGCTTTCCAGTGAATATGAAGCAGAAAAAAAAGCACTTATTTCAGCACTCGAGACAAAACATGGAGATGTAGAAAAATCTCTTAAATCTTTCAGTGAGCAGCTTGAACGTGAGTTTGAATCAAAGAAGAAAGAACTTGGTAAAGAATTATCTAAAACTCAGAACACTATTGCCGGTGAAAACCAGCAGGATATAGAGAAACTTATGAAAGAAAGAGAGAAGCTGTTTAATAATATTATGAAAGATATTTCTGCACAGGTAGAAACTGTGGCGAAGGAAAAAGGTGTACCGGTAGTTCTTACAGGGTACAGGGTTAATGTTAATGGTGTTGATTTAACTGAAGATATGATTAAAATTATGGAAAAGAAATAAGTAATGAAAGGAAGTCTTAATTAATGAAAAAAAGAAATCTTTGTTGTATAATTATACTTGTTATTTTAGTTTCAGTAATTGCAGTATTTCTATCAGGACGTTCACCTGCAGTCGCTCAGAAGGAGGTGTCTGTAGGCGTTATAGATATAGAAAAGGTGATGGAAGGATGGCCGAAGTTTACAAGATATTCGGATCAGCTTCAGGCACAGAGAATGGCCTATACAGTTCTTTATGAAAAAGCTTCTCCCAATCTTACCGATGCGGAGAAGGTAGAAATGCAGTATCAGATTACTAAAATTTTTGAACATTCCAATGAGATATTGATGGAAGTTCTTACAAATGATATGGGGAAAGCTGCGGAAAAAGTCGGTATGAAAAAAAATATGGATCTCGTTCTGGTCAAACAGAGGGTTCATGGTATTGGTACTGATATTACAGATGATGTATTGACGGAATTAAAATAGATTATCGTACTATATGAGAAAGAGATAGAAGAAATGACTTTTACCATTAAAGAAATAGCGGAAACTCTTGGAGGAACAGTAATCGGAAATGGACTCTTTACTGTGTCCGCCGTTTCTGATATTGATGGAGCTTCCGGTGAACATATAACCTTTGCAGTAAAACGTAATTATTTTAAGAAGGCTATAAGTTCCGCTGCAGGAGCTATTATTTGCTCTGAAGATTATGGTGTGATTACGGAAAAACCGCTCATAGTGGTTTCCAATCCGAGATTTGCTTTTGCAAAGGTTTTAGAGCTATTTAAAGAAAAAAGCCATTCTTACAGTGGGATTCATCATACCTGTATAAGAGGTGACAGTGTATATATTTCCGATAATGTAATAATTTATCCCAATGTTTTTATAGGCGATGGTGTGAAAATAGGTAATTCAACTGTTATTTATCCCGGAGTTCATATAGGAAACCATGTAAATATAGGAGATTTTTGTATTATATACCCGAATGTTGTAATCCTGGACAGGGTTACAGCAGGTAATAATGTTATTATACATGCAGGTGCAGTAATAGGAAGTGACGGTTTTGGATTTGAAAGAGACGGCAAAACCTATTATAAAATACCTCAGATAGGTTCCGTATTGATAGAAGATGATGTGGAAATAGGTGCCAATACCTGTATAGACAGAGCCACAACAGGAGTGACCACTATTGGTAAAGGGAGTAAAATTGATAATCTTGTTCAGGTGGCTCATAATGTTT
>CALARM010001132.1 GCA_937888925.1 uncultured Synergistia bacterium
ATTGTTAGAATACAGAGGCAGTAAGGCAAAGGAATGAATATTTATTTTTTCATATCTGGCGATATCTTCAGGGGTATTTTTGCTGTAAACAGGTCTGTCTGTTTTCATGTCGGATAGGAGAGTTATATATTCATTACCGTGGTGTCTGTCAGTACATGATATAAGGTGTAATTCTTTTTCTTTATACAGAAAAATTGCTGTTATGTCAGAATCCGCTGCAGAGGCTATCTGCTGAACTGCTGTATTACAGGCTTCCTGTAAAGAGTTTTCCTCTATGACAGTCATTATCAGTTTGTTTAATAATGCCAGTTCTTCTCCTGTTTCGTTACCTGTAACAATATTCTTATCAAAGGTTTTCATTCTCTCTATACCTTTATTCCCATCTTTAAAGATAAATTTAGCAGGGAATATCCAGAAAGATTTTATTTGTTCAATGATAAAAACCGGTTCCTTATATATTCATATATTTATTTATTATAACATATTTATTAATATTACCATAGAGTCTGCCGGGTAGAAGCTAATAAAATGGTTACTAACCTATCCGGAGCGGTAATTAGATAGAATTATTGCAAAAATACTGCTGAATAGTTACAAAAAATTAACATTTTATGTGTTTATTCTTTATTGATTTATGATATTATGTGAATAATTATCACATCACGAAAAGAAAGGCAGGTTTAATGTATGAAAATTAATTTTTCCGGCAATACAGATAATACATATCAGATGAAGGCAAAGGTATCAGCCGGTAACGGAACAGATGAAATAAAAGATTCCCTTGTTACTTCTGATAACAAAACCGGTCAGGGAGATTTTATTCATAATATTGGAGATAAAATTAAAGGTTTATTTAAAGATACGGGATTTAATAAGACAGAACTTAAGAACCCTGATAGTCCAGATTCGGTGAAAAACGAGGTTCTTCAGGGAACAGCTGTTGCAGGATCTGAAGCACAACTTGCTGCACAACTGGAAGGATATATAGCAAAAATTTTAAGTGATCCCCAGGCTGAAGCAGAAATGATACAGATGCTCGCCGGTCTGAATGCTACAGGACAGCTCAGGCCTGTCCTTCATTCAGCAGCAGCAGCAGCAGTTCAATCAGGCAGTCTCCCTCCCATGCCTGAAGCCAAGAGGATAGAAATGGTGGATCAGCTTGCAGGTATGATTGATGCAGAATTTCGTTCTCATGGTATGACACCTGATACGCATGGAAAGGTCTATAAAGACTGGGAGACTATGGGAAAAGAACATGTCTCTCTCGTGAGAAGTTCAAAAATTCCCCCCAGGAAACCGGGAGAATTGAGTTCTTTTACAGATCCTGATTTCCTCAAAGAACTTGAAACACTGCAGGGGGCAAACTTTCAGGAAGGAAACAGTATTACTCCTCTTATTAACGGTCCTGCTTCCTTTGCGGAAAGAAACCGCCTTATAGACAGTGCTACAAAATCAATACATATGATGACCTGGGCTTTTTATGATGATGAAACAGGATGGGAAACTGCAAAAAAACTTGTGAAAAGAAGGAATGAAGGTCTGGATGTTCAGGTAGTGGTAGATGAACAGGTGGGAAGCCGTAACGGTCACAGTGAAACACTGAAATATATGGAAGAAAACGGAGTCAGAGTAATCCGCTGGAGAAACCCTGATGAACCATACCAGGGACAGCATCGTAAAATGATGATAGTAGACGGTGAGGCTGCTGTAGTGGGAGGTCTTAACCCCGGAAACTGTTACAGCCATATGGGGCCTGCCGACGGGCAGAAATGGCGTGATACAGATGTTCTCCTCAAAGGGCCTTCAGTGGCTGACTGTGAGCGTATCTTTGCATCTGTTTCCGGTATAGAAACAGCTATATCTGTGCCTGCCGCAGAGGGCAGTGCCCGTATAGCTTCAGTCAATCATGTCCCCGGAGAAGACGCCAATATTATGCTTGCCACGATGAAAGCCATTCAGGGAGCATCGGAGTCAGTTGACATAGAAAATGCTTATTTCATAAATACTCCTGGCATCAAACAGGTAATTCTAGACGCCCTTGAGAGAGGTGTAAAGGTTCGTATTTTCACCAATTCTGCTGAAAGTATTGATGAACAGATTGTAACCGCTCCCATTCTTCGCAGTCTACCTGAACTGATGCAGGCAGGGGCAGAGGTTTATATAAAGAAGGGAGATACACTTCATAGCAAATTTATGGTTGTAGACGGTATGTATTCCTCTATTGGAAGTTACAACCTCCATCCAAGATCAGAAAGATATGAAGGTGAAGTAACTCTTAATATCCTGGACACACAGACAGCATCCAGTCTTACAGATGCCTTTGAGAATGATATAGCTCAGGCTACAAGGGTAACAGATCCCGCTCAGATATCTGTACCGGAGAATATAATGACCATTATTCCGGAAAGATATTTCTTCGATCAATTATAGATATTTTATGTTAGTGAAGGGTGATGTGTGATATTCATGCATCACCCTTTACGAGTAACGATTCTTATATAAATAATAAATTTTCATTCCTCATAATAAATTAAAGGAGCAATAAAAATGAGATTTTTTTTATTTTATCTTATTGCAGTGATTTTCCTGTTAAAACCTTCTTCTGTAATGGCAGAAAGTATATTTGCAGGAGATATAAAAGAAGCAGTAAAAAAGGATAATATAGTTGAATTTAAATGTTCTGAAGGTCTTTTGAATATTTATGTTTTAAAGAGTAATATTATCCGTTTTCGTTATGTAAGAGAAAAATTTTCTGAAAGGCCTTCCTATGGAGTTATATGGAATAATACGGAAAAGGCAGAATTTTCTTTTATGGAAAAAGAAGATTCTTATGAATTATCTACAGATGAAATGAAGGTTATAATAAGAAAAAATCCCTGCAGAGTAGAAATTTATGATAAATCCGGCAAACTTATAAATCAGGATGATCCTTCTTTCGGAGTGTCTTTTGACGGCTCCGAGGTGAGGTGTTACAAAAAACTTTTTCCTGATGAAATGTTTTTCGGTCTTGGAGAAAAAACAGGAGCCCTGAATAAAAGAGGCAATCAATATACCATGTGGAATTCCGATTTCCCTGCCTACAGTAAAGATCAGGATCCGCTCTATCAGTCCATTCCTTTTTTTATAGGTGTAAGGGACATTGGAGCGTACGGGATTTACCTTGATAACACATATAAATCATATTTTAATATGGGTGCGGGAAATGACAGATTTTACTGGTTCGGCGCAGAAGACGGGGAAATGGATTACTATT
>CALARM010001133.1 GCA_937888925.1 uncultured Synergistia bacterium
AATAAAAACTCTTAATAAAGCCTAAAACTACAGTAGCCACCTTCACTATTTGAAGGTGGTTTTACTCTGTAGTTTTAAGAGAAACATTAAAAATATCATATAATCGGCGCAAACCATAATTCAAGGTTTACACAAAAATTACATCTTTTTATTTGTATCTTTCATCTGCTGGAACATTACTGTTGCCAGGCCTATGCCACCTTCCTGGGCCCACATCTTGGCTCTTTCTCCATCCAGCATTTCATTGAACATTTCTCTGTCCTTGGTATTTCCGAACATATCTTCTTCATCTGCTTTTGGTCTCATCTGTTTGAACATCTGTCCGATGAGGACTGATTCAAATTCCTGACATTGTTTCTTTAAAGCCATATCCTGTGTATGCTGTGATGGCGCATTGGCTGCTACAGGTACAGAAAAAGACTGCTGCCCTATCGGTAGCTGGGAACCGTTATTCACATTTAAAAGTGGACGATCAATCTGCATAGTTAAAACCTGCCTTTCTTATTGGTGAGTGGTAAGGGCGACTGGTGAAAATGCTATTCACCCTTCACCCTTCACCCTTCACCCTTATAAATTATTTCTTAAGTTGATTGGCCAGTTTCTGCATCTGATCTGCTGACTGGACGCCCTTCTGGTTTATTTCATAAGCTCTCTGGGCTTCAATAATACTGATCATTTCTTCTACAACATTAATATTAGATTTTTCCAGGTAACCCTGAGCTATGCTACCCATATTATTTTCCCCTGGTTTACCTTTCTGGGCAGGACCGGATGCATTGGTAGACTGATATTTATTTGCTCCTATTGCTTTCAAACCCTGAGGATTTACAAAATCTACAAGCATTAAATTACCAATCTGTACAGGATCTTTCTGGCCAGACAGTACGGCAGTAACTGCTCCGTCTTTATCAATCTTAACATCAGTAGCTCCCGGAGGAATGGTTACTCCAACGAGATCTCCCGTAGATGTAACAAGCTGTCCCTGTGGATTTACACTGAAAGAACCGTCACGTGTATAGGCTTTACTTCCATCAGGCTGAATAACTTCAAAGAAACCATTACCCTGAATGGCAAGATCAAAAGGATCATTGGTCTGACTCATGCTGCCCTGGCTGAAGCTCTTTTCTGTGCCAGTCTCTCTGACACCCATACCTATCTGAGCACCTGCAGGATTATTTTCACCCGACTCATTCAAATTGGCATACATTAAATCCTGGAAATTTACTCTACCCTTTTTAAAACCGGTAGTATTTACGTTTGCGAGGTTGTTGGATATAGTATCCATGTTTAACTGCTGGGCCATCATACCGGAGGCTGCAGTATAAAGTCCTCTCATCATATCTATTCACTCTCCTTCCGAATTTTCTAAATTATTTAGATAAACCGCTCTACATAATTTTCATCTAAAGCCTTATTTTACGACATAAAAAATGAAAATTCCTGTATCATAAATTATTAACCTGCTCTTCCAACTTCCTGAATTGATTTCTGTAGCATCTGATCTTCTGCCTGTATGACCTTTTCATTTGATTCATAGGCACGCTCTACATCCATCATTTTAATCATTTCTTTTACAACACTTACATTTGATGTTTCAAGGAACCCCTGCCTTACCTGAGGATTAGCCGAAATCTGTCCTACATTGGTCGGGTTCTTTGGCATAAATGCATTATTTCCTGTTTTATAAAGATCATTTATATCTTTAAATTCTGTAATACGCAGTCTGGCAATATTTTCTCCGTCTACAGCCACATTTCCTCTGTCATCTACTTTGAACTGTTTTCCCTTTGGAATTCTGATAGGGCCATTAAAGCCAAGTAATGAAGATCCATCAGCATTCACAAGTAATCCCTGATCATTTACCGAGAAATTCCCATTTCTGGTAAATTTTGTTTTTCCGTCAGCACCCTGTATGGTAAAGAAACCATTATTTCCAAGAGCTAAATCTGTATGATTTCCTGTTGCCTGCATTCCGCCGGGAGCGAATTTTGTAGCAGTCTTTATAGCTACCGTAGGAACACCGTCCTGTACACCTCCTACTGCTTCATAACCTTCATTTCCCATCTGGCCCATCAATTCAGCGCCGAAAGATCTCGTTACTCCGGCAGACCCCTGAAAACCTGACGTATTTACGTTTGCCAGATTATTTGAAATAATATCCTGTTGATACATCATTGCCTGCATTCCCTGAGTGGCAATTTTCATTCCGTCTAACATTTAGTGACACCTGCCTTTCTGAATTTTACCCTGTGTAATTATACCCTAAAATATTATAGGATGCAATATTTTTCAATCCTCACCTCCTGCTATAAGCCTGATTTATTTTCAATTAATTCCTTCATCTTCTTCAAAGACAGTCCTGTCTTTAATCCATTCTTCATTGAGTTGATACAGAAAAATCAGGACTTCAGCTATAAGTTCATAGAGTTCACCCGGTATTACAGCTCCTACTTCAAAACTGGACAGGCTCTGGGCCAGATTTCCATCTTTATATACAGGTATTTCGCCCTGTTCTGCAACTTCTATTATCTGCTCCGCAGTTTCACCTTTACCTGCCGCCACTATTCTGGGAGCAGTATCATGTTCCGGGTCAAAACGAAGAACTACAGCAACTTTTTCTTTATCTTCCTCTTTTCTGACTTCTTCCCCCTGTATCTCTTCTATATAATCAAATTCTTCATAATCATCTAAATCATCATGTTTACTCACAACAAACTTCCATATTTATATAGTCACATCTAAAGTGGCCAGTTCTGCAAAATCTTCTTCTTTTTTAAGAAGTGTATCAGGAACAGATACAACATTCTTATCTACAACACAATCCCAGTTGCCCACTTTATAGGCTCTATCTCTAAGTTTTTTAATTAATTCCGGCGCATTTTTATTTATATGTTGCTTAATTTCCTGACGCTCAGTTTCCAGATGAAAGGAAATATTCCTTCTCCAGATATTCATAATTATATTTACAATTCCCATATCTTCTGTCTGTATTGAAAAAACCAGTTTAGTATTCTTTGGATTTACAACCTTCTGTCCATTCAAGTCATATTCATAATCGAGCATTAAATGAACTGTCTGCGATGAACCGCCCATTCTTAAAGGTACCTGAAGATATATAAAACTGTCATCATCAACTGAAGGTGCATTATTAATAAGTCTTTGAGCTTCAAGATTTTCATCCAGTTCTCTTATAAGTTCTGCAGCTTCTTCCAGAATTTCTTCCTGGTCTTTCGGGATATACCCCCTCAGGTTGGATACCTTATCATTAAACTTCTGTTTTAAATTGGATAATTTCTTTCTTCCCCCCTGCTTCCCTGATTTTTTTGTCTGTCCGATGCTGCTTTCTTCATCATCTATTCCGACTTCTTCAGCAAGATCCTTAATCTTTCTGGCAAGTTTCTTATCCCCTTTATTAGGTTCCGGAATAAG
>CALARM010001134.1 GCA_937888925.1 uncultured Synergistia bacterium
GCTACAGGACTTATAAGGGACCGTGACACAGACATACCGATCATAGCAATGACTGCCCATGCCATGAAGGGAGACAGGGAAAGGTTTTTATCGGAAGGTATGAATGATTACATAGCAAAACCTTTAAAATTAAAGGAAGTCTTAGAGGTAATAGAGAAATATACTTCTTCTGAAGAAGTGCCTGATGAAGGGCGTGATACGATTTCATCAGAAACTTCAGCCGAAGCTGATGTCATAATAAATAAAAAAGAAGCTCTCGAAGCCATCGGCAATGATGAAGAACTCCTTAAAGAAATGTATAATATATTTATAGAAGAAGCTCCTTCTCTGATGAAAAATCTCAAAATAGCTATAAAAGAAGGTAAATCACCCGATATTACTTTGAACAGTCATTCCCTGAAAAGTTCTTCTGGCCACATTGGAGCAAAAACGATGGAGAAACTCGCCTATCAGATGGAACGGGCAGGCAAAAATGGAGAGATTTCCGATTTATCTGATCTCTACGAAAATCTTCAGAAAGAACTTGATAAAGTTATAGCAGTTATCGGTGAAGAGTGACCTGGATTAAAATCACCGTTCAACGTCATCAAAATTCAGAATATCCATAGAATCTTTTTTTATCGCCATAGCATAAATCTTATTTTTAGATAAATACTTCAGTGCTTCATCAGGAAAATATAGTGTGGAAAATATCGGTATAATTTCATAACCTTTATACTCGGGGAAATAATCAAAAAATTCACAAGTTTTTATTAACTGAATGTAATTATTCATATAATCCTGTTTCGGAGAGGCTTTTGTTTCATTAAGAAGAATTTTATTTCCATATACTGCTATAATATCGAATTCTCTTGATTTTTCCCGGCATTTACTATTCTTTTTAGTTCTTCTTATCATAAGGTCATCGCAATCTGTAAGACTGAAACGTTTTTCTGCAACTTCTTCTATATTGGGAATGACCATATCTTCAAGAATAGTTCCCCATTTATTTGCCAGGTCTCCCCATTTCTTATTCATTTTTTCCCTGTCTTTTTCCATAGTTTCTCTGAATCTGTCCAATTCTTCATGTAATTTTCTTGTATCTTCCTTCATATCTTCACTGTTTTTTGCCAGTTTCTCATCAAGTCTTTCAGCACTTTTCTTCATATCTTCTCTTGTTTTTTCTAAATCTTTTTTTATATCTTCCCTGAATTTTCTTGAATCTTCCTTTAATTCATTGATTATCCTGTCTGTATTCATCTGGCTGTTCATCTGTATATAAGCAAGACGTTTTAACATCTCTTCCAGTTCTGATACTTTATCTTCAATAATCATTTCTTACTCCTCCCTTCTATAGTCGGAATAACTACTTCTTTATATTTAAATTATAACAGTAAGAAAATATAAAATCAATCTCTATGAACTATGATTAGAATAGTGGTAATATTATTTTTTTTCTCTTTATAATTTTCTTCTTTTCCTATATAATAGTTAGTGAAAAGTGAAAAGAATAAAATATTGCTCACTACTCACTACTTAACAGGAGAGAAAACAAATGGGAGAGCACGATAGAATAAAAAAACTTCATGACGAAATAGATATTCTTGCCGAAGATAATACTGAAAAAAAACAGTTACAGGAAATACTCAAACAAAAACTTATTTCCCCTGACCATCCCGATGTCAATACAGAGAATATAACCTTTTACGATCTCTTCCACATAGATGAAATACAGAAGATTCAGGATATTTTTGCAGAAGCCACAGGTGTGGCATCAATCATTACGGAAATTGACGGCACCCCTATTACCAGACCGAGTAATTTCTGCAGACTCTGCAATGATATTATAAGACAGACAGAGAAAGGAAGGAGAAACTGTTATCATTCCGATGCCATGATCGGGAAATACAATCCTTCAGGCCCTATTTCCCAGACATGTCTGAGCGGTTCCCTGTGGGACGCAGGGGCAAGTATCAGAGTAGGTGACAAGCATGTAGCGAACTGGCTTATAGGACAGATACTTGACGAAGATGCCGATCTGGACAAAATGATGGATTATGCCAGGGAAATAGGAGCTGACGAAAAAGAATATTACAGTGCATTAAAAGAAGTAAAAAGAATGCCTGTGGCACAGTTCAAAAAGATTTCAGAGGCTCTGTTTCTCATAGCAAATCAGCTTTCTTTGCTTGCCATACAGAATATTCAGATAGAAAGAGATCTGAGAGAAAGTGAAGAGAAATTCAGAATTATAGGTAATTCTGTGAGCGATGGCATTGTTATGCTTGATGTAGAAGGAAATATTTCTATCTGGAATAAAGGAGCGGAGAAAATATTCGGATACAGAAGACAGGAAGCAACAGAAAAAAATTTTATCAGATTGATTGTTCCGGAAAGATTTCATAGTATTTGTCTTGAAATTTTTAAGGAATTCATGAAGGCAGGTAAAGAGATAACAGCAGAAAAAACCTTTGAAATGACAGCCACAAGAAAAAACGGAGCAGAATTTCCGGTAGAAATTTCTCTTTCATCTGTAAACATAAAAGGATTCTGGCATGCTACAGGTATTTTAAGAGATATAACACAGAGGAAAAAAATAGAAGAAGCTATAAGATACAGTGAAAGCTTCCTCCGCTCTACTATAGATTCTCTTTCGGCACATATTGCCATAGTGGACGAATATGGAGAAATTATTACCGTAAATAAGGCATGGGAAGATTTCGCCATTGAAAATCATGTAGAAGTAAATGTCTGTGAAGGTGCAAATTATCTTCACGTCTGCGACGGAGCTACAGGAGAATTTGCCGGAGAAGCAAGAGCTTTTGCCGAAGGAATAAGAAAGGTAATGAAAGGTGAGAAAGATGTATTTTCTCTTGAATATTCCTGCGACTCTCCGGTAGAACAGAGATGGTTTACGGGAAAAGTAACAAAATTTTCTAATGGAGGCGCTGTAAGAATAGTGATTTCTCATGAAAATATTACAGACAGAAAGAAAGCCGAAGAAGAAGTATGGGAAAGTCACAGAAAACTTGAAGAAACCTATAGAGAACTCAAATCTGCTCAATCTGCAATACTTCAGAGGGAGAAAATGGCTTCCATAGGACAGTTAGCCGCAGGAGTGGCTCATGAAATAAATAATCCCATAGGGTTTGTTTCCGGAAATTTAAGGGCTCTCAATAAATATATAGATAAATTTACTGAATTTATTGATTTTCAGTCAGAGATTATAGAAAAACTGAATGTAAGCGAAGCAGTTGAAGAACTTAAAACAAAGCAGAATAAACTGAAGATTGAGTATATAAAAGAAGATATAAAAGATCTCATTAAAGAATCGCTCGATGGCACAGAAAGGGTAAGTAAAATAGTTCAAAATTTAAAAACTTTTTCACGAATAGATGAAGCTTCTTATAAAGTGGCCGATATTAATGAATGTATTGAAAGCACTGTAAATATTGTGTGGAATGAACTTAAATATAAGGCGGAAGTAAAAAAAGATTACGGAAATATTCCACACATTAAATGTTACCCTCAGGAACTCAATCAGGTATTTATGAATTTACTTGTAAATGCCTCTCATGCAATTGAACATTTCGGCGAGATCATTATAAAGACCTGGCATGACAGAGAGAATATTTTTATATCCGTATCGGATACGGGGTGCGGCATATCTGAAGAGGTAAAAAATAGAATTTTCGAGCCTTTTTTTACCACAAAAGATGTAGGGAAAGGAACAGGTCTCGGTTTGAGCATAACCTATGATATAATAAAAAAGCATAATGGAGAAATCACTGTGGAAAGTGAAATGGGAAAGGGAAGTACTTTTACAGTGAAAATACCTGTCACGGAGATGTAATATTTTCCTTTTCAGTTGCTTCGAGAAAGGGTGGTAATGGTGGAAACTGTTGACAGAGAAATAGAGTTACATAGAATTATCGTAAATAATATGGCAGAAGGAGTCTGTATTGTAAGGGAGTCCGACGGAATTATAATTTATGCCAATCAAAAATTTGAAAAATTATTCGGCTATTCTTCAGGAGAATTAAATGGTAAACATGTTAATATCCTTAATTATTCAGATAACGCAAAAAGTGCTTATGATACGTACCTTGAAATTACAGATAAAATAACCGCTTACGGCGAGGCTACCTATGAAGTTCATAATGTAAAAAAAGACGGAAACCCCTTCTGGTGTAAAGCTACTACATCTCTGTACAACCACCCTGAGCACGGAAAAATTTATGTGGCAGTTCAGGCAGATATTACAGAAATCAAAAAAATAGAGGAAGAACTTCGGAGCAGTGAAAAAAAATACAGAGAATTAGTAGAACTTGCCCAGGAAGGTATATGGATGATTGATGACGGAGGATATACAACCTTTGTTAATGATAAAATGTGTGAAATGTTAGGCTATACCAGAGAAGAAATGATGGGAAAAAATCTATTTTCTTTTATGGACGAAACGTATCTGGAGATATGCAGGGAAAAAATAGAAAGACGTAAAAAAGGGATTAAAGAACAGCATGAATTTAAATTTTTGAAGAAAGACGGCCGGAAGATTTATACACTTCTGTCTACTTCTCCTGTTACTGATAATAAAGAAAATTATAAAGGTGCCTTAGCATTCATTTCCGATATAACACAGAGAAAAGAAGCTGAAGAAGCATTAAAAGAAACGATGCTGAAATATCAGTTACTTTTCGAAACTGCATCCAGTGCCGTAATGCTTCTTGATAGCAAAACGTTCGAAATACGTGAGGCAAATAAAACCTGTATGTCTATGTACGGATACAACAGAGAAGAACTCCTCACTATGAGATCTTTTCAATTATCGGCAGAACCTGAGAAACCCTTCTCATCTATAAAAGAAAATTCCATTTCCTTTATACCACTCAGATATCATAAGAAAAAAGATGGTACAGTATTTCCGGTTGAGATTATCTGTAATATTATTACCATAAAAGATCGTGACGTTTTACTTGCAGACATAAGAGATATTACGGATAGAATAAACCTGGAGGAAGCTCTGTCTTACAGATTTGTCATAGAAAAACTTCTGGCAGAAATGGCAGGAAAATTCGTTGCTATAAAATCAGATGACATTCACAGAGAATTGCGAAACTCCCTCAAGGTGATCGGAGAATTACTGGATGTTGACAGAACCTATATGGTTTTATTTTCGGATAAAAGTGGCAAAATTATTAAAACTCTGGAATGGTGTAAAGAAACTATTGAACCCTACATTGAAAAAGATGCATCTCTCTTTTCTATAAAAAACTTTAAATGGGTTCACGAAAAAATGCAAAAAGGAGAATATATTTTTGTTTCAGCCATGTCAGACCTTCCCGGTGAGGCGGATTTTGAAAAAAAATTCTGGACCGAAAAAAAAGTAAAATCTCTTCTTGCTTTTCCTATGATTTCAGGTAATAAACTGATCGGCTTCCTGGGCTTTTCATCTATAAAGAAAGAAAGGAAATGGAAAGAAGAAGATGTTAATTTTACAAGGCTTGCAGGAGAACTTTTCACACATGTCCTGGAAAGAAAACGTATGGAAGATGAATTACGATACAATGAAGAGATGCTTAAAGATTATTCTGAAAAACTGGAAGACATGGTAAAAGAAAGAACTAAAGAACTGGAAGAAACAAGGGAAAAACTTATAAGACAGGAAAAACTGGCAGTAATCGGTAAAATGGCAGGCAGTGTGGGACATGAACTGCGCAACCCTCTCGGAGTTATTTCCAATGCAGTTTATTTCCTCAAACTGGTTCTTTCCTCTTCAGAGAATACTGTAAAAGATTATCTGAATATTATATCGGAAGAAGTAAAAAAATCAGATAAAATTATAAGTGATTTACTGGATTTTGCCCGTATAAAATCTATTGATAAAGTTGAAATATCTTTATCGGAAATATTTTCTGATATTCTGGAAACATATACAATAACGGACAATATAAAAGTAATTAACAGAATTTCAGGAGAATTACCATACATATATGCAGACAGAAACCATGTGGTTCAAATATTCGGCAATTTAATAATAAACGCATGTCAGGCCATGCCTCAGGGAGGGGAACTGTTTATAGAAGCTGAAGTTGTTAAGAATTCTATAAGTATTTCCATAGGCGATACAGGATGTGGTATTTCTGAAGACAATATAACTAAAATATTTGAACCGCTTTTTACTACAAAACCCAGAGGCATTGGTCTTGGACTCTGTATATGTAAAAATCTTCTGTCTGCTAACGGAGGAAACATAGAGGTAAAAAGTGCTGAATATAAAGGCACTGTTTTTACTGTGACATTACCTGTGAAAGAGGTGAACCAATGAATATTCTCATAGTAGATGATGATCCAATGATGGCCAAAACCCTTTCTGATATTATAAAATTGAAAGGTTATGAAGCAGATATGTCCATTTCCGGGAAAGAAGCTTTTTCGAAATTGAAAGATAAAGAATTTCACTGTGTCATAAGTGATATCAAAATGCCCGGCATGAGCGGCCTTGAATTATACAGGATTATAAAACAAAAATTCAATTATATTCCTGTAATACTTATGTCTGCCTACAGTTCCGAGAATATTATAGAAAAAGCCCTGGCAGAAGGTGTTATATCAGTTCTTACAAAACCGCTGGATATAAATCTCATACTGAATTTCCTCTCCTTTCTTCAAAAAGAGAAAAATATTGCCATTATAGACGATGATCCCATATTCTCATCTGCTCTGGAGCATTTATTGAAAATAAGAAATTATAATATTACCATGAAAAATGACCCGGAAAATATCTTTGACGTAATTACCGAAAGAACAGATGTAGTGCTTCTGGATATGAATCTGGGTGGTACAGATGGTCTTCAATTATTTACAAAGATCAGGGAAAAATTTCCTCTTTTACCTGTTATACTTATAACAGGCTTTGGAGAGCTTATGTTTGAAAAAATAGAAAAGGCTATTACAGGAGGAGTGTTAGGCTGTTTTCACAAGCCTTTTTCAATAAAGGAACTGTCGGAGTCTCTTCTGAATATCAGAAATAATGAACTTATAAGATTTTTCAGAAGAAAGGGGGGGTAATGGTGTATAAAAGAAAAAGAATCCTTATAGTTGATGATGAATTTAATATAAGAAGAACTCTGAGCGATATACTCACGTTCAGAGGATATGAAACAATCTCTACAGACACAGGTGAAAAAGCACTGGAAATGGCAGAAAAAGAAAAACCGTGCCTTGTACTTCTGGATATGAAACTTGAAGACATGTCAGGACTGGATATATTAAAATATATTAAA
>CALARM010001135.1 GCA_937888925.1 uncultured Synergistia bacterium
CTCGAAAATTATTGTTATAGTGCCGGCAATCTGTGAATAATCAGACAATTTATATATTTTTCTCTTTTCTGTATATGTTTATCTCTAAAATCAATGACCTGAGTATAAGCATAAAGGTTTTACTCCCGTAACGCTTGACGCGTCACGAGAACAGCTATGTATTATTTACGCTCACCACAATAAGCATGTTATAATTTATAGAATTTTTTGTCTATAACCTTTATAAATTTATTTTTCCTCAAAGAGGAATAAAAAAAAAAATCTAGAAATAGTATATACATACATTTAAAAAAAAATAAGGAGGGATAAGTGTGAGGAAATTAATAATATTTTCCGCAGTTTTACTTTTGTTGTTATGTTCAGGTTGTGGAGGCGGGGGGGGATACAGTTACATCACCTCAATCCATTACATCATCATCAGGTTCTCTTGAATTTTCCGCAAAGTGGCCATGTTCCGGCGATGATATGTCGGCCCAGGTAATTCAGCCGGAAGTAGAAAAAATAGAAATAACAATAACAGGAAGTAATATTCCGGCTCCCATAGTTATCTATTTGAATAAGGGAGAAACGACAAAGGTTATATCCGATATCCCGACAGGCACAGTGCAGCTGGAATTCAGAGGTTTAAATGCCGCAGGTACAGTTCTTTCAAGCAGAATAACACAGGTTACAGTTCTTGCAGGCCAGACTGTGAATGTCAGTGTAATTCTGGGTATATCGATTTTAGCAGATGGTTTTTATCCTTCAACAATAACTATTTATTTAGGAGATACACTTGTATTTGTAAATAACGATACAGTCCCCCATACAATCAGAATACCGGGTAAGACAGATACTGTCACCATACAGCCCGGAGGTTCTTATTCGTGTCTCTTCGGGCCAGGTTCTCAACCGTCTTATACCTGCACCGGAGACGGAGTAACAATACTTACTATTATTATCGGGAATGCTGTAATAGCAACACCTACGACAGGTCCTGTTGCTACAAAAGAGATTTTCGTAGATCTTGTAAATGGCAGTGATCCGAACGGTGACGGTTCCTTTGACAGGCCATATCAGCATGCAGAAAAAGGAATAACTGTGGCAAACGGCGATCAGACTGTCGCCACTGTTACATTAATAGCGCAAAATGATCCTACAACCTATATACCTCCCAATACTCTCAGTTTAAGAAGTAATTTAACTTTAAGGAAATATATTTCAGATCCGAATACGGCAGATAATGAATGTATAATAGATTTCACCGGCTCTACTATAAATTCCTTTGCAGGAATAATACTTGCAGGTTCTAATACACTTCAGGGAATTACTGTTCAGCATGTAGCAGAGGGAAGCGGAATAAGAGTAATCGGCACTTCCTGCAACATTGATAACTGTGCCATAACCGGTAATTATTATAGTCTCACCCTTCCTCCTGTCCATAACGGAGCAGGTATTGCAGTGGGAGGAACAAATTGTATTATAAATAGCTGTATGATAGGCGGAAACAGTCTTATAGGTAATGGTGAGAAGATCACCACGAAAAAACGCGATTTCAGTAAGGTTACAGGTAAGAGAAAACATGATAAACATTTAAGAGAAATGACTGCTTCTGACGTTCCAGAGATGCCTTCCGGCGGATTCGGAGGAGGTATTTCAGTAGACACAGGAGCATCCTGTTATATGAGGGGAGACAATCTTATTTCTTTAAATTATGCTCCTGCCGGCGGAGGTATTGCCAACAGAGGAACAATTAGAGTTTCAGGAACGATTCTGGGAAACGGAGCTCTTTTTGCCGGCGGAGGAATTGCCAATACAGGAAATATGACTTTGGTTGATACTAATGTGACAAATAATATAGTTTATTATCCTACTGAACTTCCCCCTACCACTTATAGCACTTTTGCCGGAGGAGGAATTGCCAATATAGGCACCTGTAATATTACAGGTACCTATGATGGTGGGGATGGCAATACACCATGCAGCGGACTTATACAGTCGAATATGGTGCTAAGTGATTATAGTGACGATTTCCTCGCCGGAGGAGGTATTAGTAATACTGTATATGAACTTTCCGACGGAACTGTCCTGAAAGGTACATGCACTCTGAAAAATACCGTTATAGAAGGAAATATACTCATCGATGACTCCGGAACAGCAGTAGATGCTTACGGAGGAGGAATATATAATGCAGCAACTATGACAGTAACAGGATCGTTAATATCCTCAAATACGACTACCGGGTATGGAGGAGGTATATGTAACGATTTCTGGAGTGATGAATCCGATACAGTGGTTTCTGTAGGAAATTGCACTATAAATACTTCATATATTGGAAGTCCTCCTGTAGCGCCAGATGTTAATTATGCAAATAGTGCAACAATATGCGGAGGCGGTATTACCAATTATGCCACCTGTACTATTAATAACAGTACTATAAAATCAAACTCTGTCGGCGTATGTGGAGGAGGTATTTTTGAGTATACTTCCGTTTATAATACCTATCATGTACAGGCAACATGTACTGTAAGTAATTCGATTATCGGAGGAGATACTGGCGCAGAAAGCAATATTTCCGGCGGATGGGGAGGAGGAATATATATAGAAGAACCTCACAGCCTTCTCAATATTAACGGCACAATTTCTTTAAATAAAAATACTGCTGCAAAAGCAGGTGGTGGCATAGCAAATGAAGGAATACTGAATATTTCTGCTACGGGAACCATAAATAATAATAAAGTTACAGGAAACTATTACGGAGGAGGTATTTGCAATTTTCACGGCAGTTCATGTACTATATCCGGCAACGGAACAATAACAGGAAATTCCAGTGCTCATACAGCGCCTGCAGGAGGAGGAATTTATAACGAATCGGGTGCCATCTATTCCAAGGCAGCAGGTTGGATTGTTACTGGCAATACGCCTGATGATGTTGTGGGGCCATAAATTTACCTGGTAAATTTGAATATAGAATCATGAAGTCTTGCGACTTCAGTCGCATTTAGTTCATGTTGATAAAAAGGAGTTGTCCTCAAAATAGCCTTCAGGGACAACTCCTTTTATTTTATAAAAAAGTTGTACACAGGTTTTACACAGCCTGTGGATAACTGATAATAAAAAATCTACCAGCCCAGATTATAAAAAACGCCTCTTCCGTAATACTGGCCGGCGAATCTGAGATCTTCTTCTATTCTTAAAAGTTCATTGTATTTACTGACCCTGTCCATTCTGCAGATGGAACCTGTTTTAATCTGTCCTGCATTGGTGGCTACAGACAGATGTGATATAAAGGTATCGTCTGTTTCTCCCGATCTGTGGGATATGACAGATGTATAGCCCGAACGTTTTGCAAATTCTATGGCAGAAAGTGTCTCAGAAAGGGTTCCTATCTGATTGAGTTTTATCAATACGGAATTTGCCGCTTTTGTATGTATGCCTTTTCTTATTCTTTTTATATTTGTTGCAAAAAGGTCATCGCCTACAAGCTGTATTTTTGTTCCCAGTCGTTCCGTCATGGCCTTCCATCCTGACCAGTCATCTTCAGAAAGGCCGTCTTCTATAGAGATAATGGGATATTTCCCCGACAGTTTTTCATAGGAGTCTATTAATTCTGCAGAGGTAAGCTCTTCACCGGTGCTTTTTAATATATATTTGCCGTCCTTATAAAATTCCGTCGCCGCACAGTCAAGGGCAATGCATATTTCCTGTTCAGGTTTATATCCTGCATCATCTATGGCATCTATTATAAGTTCCATTGCTTCTTCATGGGATTTTAACTGAGGTGAAAAACCTCCTTCATCTTCAACGGACGTACTGAGTCCTTTTTCTTTAAGGATTTTCCTCAGAGAATAAGTTACTTCGCTTCCGATTCTGATTGCTTCGGAAAAGGACTGGGCTCCCACAGGAGCTATCATAAATTCCTGAAAATCAAGATTGTTATTTCCGTATATGCCTCCGTTTATTACATTGATAAGAGGCAGAGGCAGGTGAGTCGCACAGGGGCCGCCGAGATATTGATAGAGAGGCATTTCTACTGCATTTGCAGCGGCTTTCGCCACAGCCATTGAAACAGCACTTATGGAGTTTGCTCCAAGTTTTGATTTGTTGTCCGTTCCGTCAAGCAGTATGAGCATCATGTCTATTTCCATCTGTTTTGTCGCATCCACTCCTGCCAGTTTCGGTGCTATTATGCCGTTTATATTATCTATTGCCTTCATAACTCCAAGGCCGTTATAATCTTTTTCACCGTCTCTGACTTCCAGTGCTTCATAGGTGCCGGCAGATGCGCCGGAAGGCACTGCTGCTCTTCCCATTACACCGTTACCGAGCCATATATCCACTTCAAGTGTTGGATTCCCCCTGGAATCCAGTATCTGTCTTGCTACTGTTCTGAATATATTTGTATCTGTCATGATTGCCTCCTT
>CALARM010001136.1 GCA_937888925.1 uncultured Synergistia bacterium
TGTCTACACTCCAGAGACTTACTACTATAGACGGAGTTCCTGCATACATAAAAGACCTTGTAAGTCCTACGACACCTTCTCCCGATCTTATTTTGCCAAGGCCTGTTTCACAGGCACTTAAAACTACCAGTTCTGCATTTATATCAAGATTTAAAACCTCTGATGCTTTCAGGAAACCGTCTTCGGAAGAACGGGAATTCATGGAAAAAGCAAGACTCGATTCCATAGGATTTCTTTCATTTACAAGACCATGAGTGGCTAAAAGAAGATATTTATATGAAGAACATTCACGTTTAAATCTTTCTTCTGTCGCATCTCTTCTTATATAAATATCTCCTGAATTCTTAAACATTTCACAGATATTTTTCACTTCATCCTCTGTACCCGGAAGAGGTTTAAGAGAATACCCCTGTAATCTTATAATACCTGCACTGAGTACTTCGTCCAGTGATATTTCTCCTGTATCTTCAAAGGAAGGGTTTCCGAAACCGAGATATTCTCTGGAACTTTTTTTATTCGACCCTCCAAGATCAGGATCCAGTATACTGGCAGAAGGAACATAGTCTATATTATAATCTTCTATTAAAAATTTAGCTGCCGAAAAATTTGAAAAAACTAAATCACTCTTATTCGGAGTTTTTATTTCCGATACTAAAACTTCAAAGGGAAGATAGTAAAGAATACCGTCAGGAACAATGATAAGTTCCGAATTTTTCGGAAAAGATACCTTTTGAACCAGCGGTTTAAACAAAATATTATAAAGTTCATGAAGATTATTTAAATCTACTGAAGAAAGAATCTCCTTAAAACTCTCGCTGTTAATACTGGTTTCATTCTTTAATCTCGTAAAAGGCTTTCTAAAAGTCTCAATTTTATCTGTAACATCTTTCCGGGATACAGGTATTTCTATTAATGAACAATTGGTTTTTGATATTACCCATACATTTATTTTTTCATTATCCATAAAATACTCCAGTATATACTGATTTTCTTTCAATACTTTATTCTGTATTTCTTCAAGTGTGAGAGACTTTTTTATACCCGTAAGATATGAATAAGACGGGCTGGTGAGGGAAAGTTCTTTTCTGATAGAATCGAGTTTTTTCCTGGTATTCTCCAGTTTTTCCTTCAATTCTTTAACCCTTTCGCTATCGGGGCTATATCTGGAATTTTCTTTCTGAAGAGATTTTTCCAGATAATTTATTTCAGCCTGTAAATTTCTATCTCCTTCCAGAAGTGCCGGTTCTGCCCCTTTTTTTATATCCACTCCGGCCATTATAAGAGAATCCAGCAATGCTCTTGCCCTTGACATTTCAAGGTAATTAAAAGCATCAGGACTTTTTCCCTTTTTAAGGAAAAAGTCTATTACTTTTCTGTATACAGGCATTACCTTCTCAGAAAAGGATTCCTTCAGGTTTTCAGATGTTATCTCTCCTCTTAATTCTTCCAGTTCTTTTACGGAATTTATGTAATACTGGGCTGCCAGTTCAGAGTCGCCTTTCCCGTCATACATATCTCCAAGCTTCTGATCTGTTTTAATAACACCCCATCTGTTGCCTGCTTCTCTGTAAAATTTAAGGCAATCCGTATAAATCTTCAGAGCCATGTCTGTCTGAGAAAAAAGCCGGTAAATTTCTGCCATATTAAAAAGGGCATCCATTTTTCTGCCTTTATCTCCACCTTCTTCTGAAAGTTCCACCACATCTTTATATGCTTTAAAAGAGCTCGCTAAATCATTGTTCAGGAAATGGACTCCTGCCAGTTCAAAAGTGGCAAGTTTTTCTTTATTTTTATCTTCATTTTCTTTAGCATTACTAACGGCTTTCTGATAGATCACAATGGCTTCTTTATAAAGTGAATATTTACTGTATATATAACTGATTTTCATAAGAACAGGATACGTAATAGAAGGATCTTTTACTGCAATATCTAAGGCTTCCTGTATTTTTTCACCGCCAAATTTATTTTTACCTGTAATAAAATAATCTTCTCCTATTTTGCAGAGAGTCACAGTTTTATTATGTGTATCACCTGCTTTATTAAAAGAATCTATGGCGCGCCTGTGATATTTAAGAGCTTCTTCATAAGCATCCAGGTCATAATATAAATCTCCTATAGAGGAAAAACAGGTACCTTCTTTACCGGTTAATCCTTTGTACAGGTTCAGAGCTTCTTCATAGGATTTCATAGCTGCCTGATAGTTTCCCCGTGAAAGAAAAACATGTCCTCTGGAAAGAAGTGTTTCTCCGGTAAGATCTTTATCAGAAAGGCCTTTAAATATCTCTAAAGCTCTATCATAGGAAGAGATGGCACTTTCATAAAGACCGAGAGTATAATATACATCTCCCAGTCTGAGATTACATGTACCTTCTCCCTTCAGATCCTTATTATTTTTGCAGAGAGTCAGAGCTTTATTAAATTCCTCCTGTGCCTTATCCAGTTTACCGTTTTTATAATAATCCATGCCGGATTTTATAAGATTATCTGTAACTTCTTCTGCCATAACAGAAGAGAAAAGAAATAAACATAACAACACCATAACAGAAATTATTTTATACATGAATATTCCTCCTTTTTCAGTGGTTACTGTTTACTGGTCACTGCTCACTGCTCACTGCTCACTGCTCACTGTATACAGGCAGTCTCTAAAACCGTAAAAATAGACTCCTTCTATTTTTTCCCCGATCTTACTCATAGCCTGTAATTCCACATAGGGATAAACTGTGTCACTGACCTGTCCGTCACACACGGTTTCTCCTGTTTCCTTATTTAAGACATAGAAAGCTTCACCGCACTGAAGGCCGAGTAATTTCCCCGATCTGGAATTTATCGTATTTTTCTTATTAAAAAATTCTTCGTCATCATAATAAATTCCGCCTCCGAAAGGAGGGGCAATAAAGATTATTTCTTCCTGAAACTCTCTGTTCCATATTTCTTTTCCTGTTTTTACATTGAAGGCAAGAATATGTTTTTTCGAAACAAGATAAACATGTTCAGGATCTCCTACAGCACGGACAAAGTCTTCTTCAAAAGCTTTTTCCGAAATTATATTATGAGATGAAGGGTCTATACATACATAGCCCTTTTTACCTCCGATAAAAATCATGGTTTCTTCATCTTTAATTTTTCCGAGAGTCTTAATAACATTATAAGGATCTATAACAGGTTCATATTTTTTAAGATATACCGGTTGCTGGAAATCGGATTTTCTCCAGTATTCTTTACCTGTAACAGGGTCAAGTGCATAGATATTCATATTATCCAGTATATAAAAAGTACCTTTTATAAGCAGTGTTTCCTTTATATCTTCCTGTGTTTTAAGAGTCCATTTTATTTTACCTGTTAAAGGATTTATGGCACATAATTCTCTTTTATCAAACACACAGTAAAGTATATCTCCCGGGTTAAAATAAACGGGAGAAGAGAATTTTTTTTCATTTTTCCATACAATCTTACCTGTTTCTCTGGCTAAAACAGTTATGGAAGATTCATCATACGTATAGATGAGATTATCTGAAAGATGATTTAATCTCGGTGCAGTAAAATTTTTATCCGATTTATATTTCCATATAAGAGTCCCCTTTTCTTCATCCAGAGCGGAAACGCTCTTTTCATTATCAAAAAGATATATTATTTTTTCTGTATCTTTCTCAGATCTTTCTATTTTTATGACGGGAGAGTCAAGTTTTACCGACCAGACATCTTTACCTGTTTTACTGTCGATTTTATAGAAATATCCGTCACTGTCGGAGGAATAAATAAAACCTTCTCTCTGATAGAAAATGCCACCTTCAATACCATTGCCTTTCATTTTAAATTCCCATATAAACTTTCCTTCCTTCATATCTGCTGCATAAAGGCTGGCCTCCGTAGAATAGAGATAACATATTTCATCTATAAAATTATCGTAGATAATACCGTAAAAAGCAGGATCATAACCGTCTGCCGGTTCCTTCAATCTCCAGAGTTCCTTACCTGTTTTGAGATCGAGGCCGAAGAAAATACCGCTTGCTTTCACGACCTTCATAGGAACCCACATATCAGGCCTTATGTTATAACCGTTCAGATACAATCTGTCACCGTATATTTTATAATCAGGTTCTGTAAAGCGCAGTTTCCTCGTAAAAAATCCCCAGTCTATATTGAAATCTTTGTATATACAGATCTGTGTATCAAAGCCCCATTTTTTCTTTCCCGTGTTATCAAATAAATACAGGAGGCTTCTGTCTCCCCCTCCGACCCAGAAAGGTCTGTCTCCGCCTGAAACATTGCCGAAATAAGGGTTTCCGTAAGATGTAAACAAATAGGAATCGCCTGTTATATAAAGGGATAACAGTTCTACATTCCAGAGATAATGTTCTCCCCCTTCTGTTATAAGAGTTTTGGCAGTAAGTTTACAGAAAGGACTGTCCATAAAAGATAAATCTCTTTTATCCAGTCTGTTTATTTCACTGGTAATGACATCTCCCTCTTTCAATGTAATTCCGGGAAGAATTTCCTTCACTTCGGCAACAGACTCTTCCCTGCCTGTATCAAGAAGATTTAATCTGGCAACAGGAATATTCTGCCTCTCTACTGTAAATTCTTTATCTTTATCATTTTTGACATGAAGACCGTCTTTTTCTCCTATATTGACTTTCACTTTTTTCCCTGCTTCCAGTATCTGAAGGACAATTCCTTTTATATTACCGATATCTACAGGATGGGCTTCTTCAAATTTCTCTTCTATAGAGGAAGCTTCAGAGGAATAACATACAGAGGGTAAAAAAAATACAACAAGAAGCATAAGAGCAAGATATAATATTCTCACAATAAACACCTCCCGAATTTTTTAATTGATATTTATATTTTAGCAGAGAAAGAATAGTAAAAACAATATAAAAAAATAAAATCCTTTCAAATTTTTATTAAAAATTGATTGGATAGTAATCTTTATGATTTTCCTACATTACCTGACCATCATAAAAGAGGGCCTAAAGCTTCAAAAGGAAAAAGTTTGCCTAAATTAAAAAGCCTGGCAACAGATAAGAACCAAAAATGGAAGAAAGGAAGTTTGGTCTGGTATGGACAGAAGATAAAAACGATGGAATATTTATCAGGTATCTGTTTATGGTACAGAGCCGGGTTTCAACCTTTACCTGTTCAGTGGGTTATTATAGTAGATCCTGAAGGAGAAAGTAGAACTGAAGCTTTTTTCTCTACAAACCTAAAGATTAACCCTTTAAGGATTGCTCAACTTTTTATTTGGAGATGGCCTATTGAGACTACTTTTCAGGAATGCCGTAGTCACCTGGGATTTGAAACTCAGAGACAGTGGACTGATAAAGCTATTCAGAGAACCAGTCCTGCCATACTCGCTCTGTTTTCTATTATCTGTCTTATGGCTTTAAAGTTATCAAAAGAACAAAAGCTATTAGCTGAGACCTCTGTCTGGTATAATAAAAAAGAGGGAACCTTTTCTGATGTTTTAATCTTTGTAAGAAAGTATCTCTGGAATAGGATTTATTTAAACAAATCTAATGTCGAAACAGATTTGATTAATTTTAATTTACAGCAGTGGCAAGGGTTTATTGACCAACCTGCTGCAGTCGCCTAATTGGCCAAAGTCGAGTATAATTAATTATCCTGTAATTTGCAAAGATTATTGACTTTTTTTATACCATCTGGTACTGTAAAAATACTTTATATACAATGAACACAGAATTATTATGTTAGAGTGAAAAGTGAAAAGAATAGGACATTAATCACTATTCACTTTTCACTCCTTCTTAATTATGGATTGTTGTGAAACTAACTATAACAAGAGGTTTTTATGTTTTCCAGTATAAAGGTTCAAATTATTCTGTCTTTTATCGGAATTACACTTTTTACAGGCCTTATGGTAAGTACGGTAAGCTACTGGGAAAGCAAGCAGTTCCTGGATGCAATGTTTAACAAAGGTCTGGAAAATACAGCCGGTTTGATAGAAAAAAATATAGAAGACAATCTTTCCGATACAGGTAAAATAATTCTGGACATTTCCCGGAGACCTGAAGTTGCATCTCTTGATGCTAAAAAGATAAATCCTTTAATAGAAAATTTTATCGCCTTTTCCGATCTTTTTTTTAATGTTTATGTTTATGATAAAAACGGGAAAGTAATTTCTGCTTCATATTTTGATAAAAGATCGACTGAACCATATATAGGAGAAAATTTTAAAGATTATAAAAATAATTTTTCCGATTATGCAACAGAGGTTTTTACAGATGGTAAACCGAGATTTACCGGGACTTTTCACAGTAAAGGCAAGAAGCTGTTTCTGAGTTATATAGCACCGATTCAGGATAAAAATGAAATTAAAGGTATTATAAGCTGTGGAATTTATGTGCAGGATAAGAAACTGGAAAGACTTCTGGAAACATTAAAACCTCCTTATAACGGATTCATCTATCTTGCAGATGAACAGGGGAATACTCTGGCCTATACAGGCAATATTCCTTCCAGAGATGATATTAAACTTGACAGTCTCTTAAAAAATGAATTACTTACTACGGGAGGCAAAGAATACAGGTATAAATTAGCTAAGGTTTCTCAGGCCGGTATTTATATTCTTGTTGCAGTTCCGGCAAGTATAGCCTCCGGGTTACTTGAAAAACATACATGGAATATTATACTTTTTACTGTTTTAATTCTTATAATAGCTGTTTTAATCAATATAAATTTTGCCACTTTACTGACCAGACCCGTATCTCTGCTGGTAGAAGGTTTACAGGAAGTCGGCAAAGGAAATTATGCCTTCAGAATTGATTTTAAGGCAAGAGGTGAATTTTCCAGCGCCATAAAGGCCTTTAATGAAATGGCTGAAAAATTACAGAAAAATACAATCATTGAAAAGATCTGGATTGAAAACTGGAAAGATTGAATATGAAAATTGTGAAGGGTGAAGAGAGAATAAGTTCTCATTCTTCGTCGTGTTCACCCTGTCATGGCCGTTATTATCTTATATGCCATTCTTCATCAAGTATGGCATATATACACTCGTCAAGCCATTCTCCATCTATAAAAAGGT
>CALARM010001137.1 GCA_937888925.1 uncultured Synergistia bacterium
CCAGGATTTTTGGGATTATATGGATGACAGGATAAGGCAGGATAAACTGCGATGCATGATGCGTAATAAGTATTACGTGACGTGTAACGCGTAGAATTCCCCTGTCACTGGCCACTGGTCACTGGCCACCGGTCACTGGTCACTGGTCACTGATTACTGGTCACTGCTCACTGATTACCGCTCACTTTCCTACAGCAATCGATGTATGAGGAGTGAGTTTCTTTATCTCTACCTGGTTAAATCCACTCTGTTTAAGCCATTCTGTAATCTCTTTTCCCGTATAAGTATTACCTTCTTTTGTTCCTGAAAGCATATTAACAGCAAAAATAAGAGGATATTCAGGGCCGGTTCTGCCATCTTCAGGGAAAAAATCTTTAACTATTAATTCTCCTCCTTTGGAGAGGGATTTTCTGGCTTTATCGAAAAGAAGCAATATATCTTTTTCTCCAAGAGAATGGATAATATTTGATATGAGAATAATATCATATCCTGTACCAACAGGATCCTTCAGGTAATCGCCGCCTTTTGTGTCTATACGTTCACCCATACCTGATTTTACGATCTGTTCTTCTGCAATAGGCACTACTTCAGGAAGATCAAAAACCGTTGCCTTTAAATCAGGATATTTACTGCACAGGCCTATGGCATAGGTGCCGGGGCCTCCGCCTATATCGAGAAAATGTTTTTTACCGGTAAAATCTGTAGCATTTATGAGTTCTTCCACGCTGAAAGCGCCGACATTTGCCATAGCCATAATAAACCTCCTTGTTTGCTCAGGAGATTCTCTTCTCTTTTCCATACCTGATTTTAAAGGCTGCCCTGTTCTGACAATCTCCGGAAGTTCTGCCCATCTTTTATAAAGATCACCTGCATGTTTTATGGAATGACCCATGTAGAATTC
This sequence comes from uncultured Synergistia bacterium, assembly GCA_937888925.1. The sequence goes on from CALARM010001137.1 coordinate 902, forward strand.
CTTTCCTTCTATAAGATGTTCTTTACTGAGATGAGAATTTTCATAAAAATCTTCTTTTTTAACTAAAAATCCCATACCGGTAAGAGCATTCAAAAGGATCCCTGTTGCTCTTTCATCTGTGCCTGTTATTTTTAAAATATCTTCAAGTTTTTTTCCTTCTTCTCCTATGATAGTAAACATATTCAGTTCACATGCGGTAATAAGGATTTGAGACTGCATAAACCCTCTGGAAATAGTAGATATTTGATCTATATTTTTATAAGTCTCTTTTGATAACATGATTACATATTACTCCTTTCAAGAATTTTCTCTACATTATATCACCTTTTCAAAATTATGCTATAATATTATTAAAGCAATCAGAGGAAAGAGGTCAAAGAAAATGATAATAGAGTATATAGAAGAGGCTTTAAAAAAAGCTCATTATGAAATTATAGATGATGAAGAACCTTATTATGGAGATATAAAAGACCTTAAAGGTGTATGGGCTACAGGCAGGACACTGGAAGAATGCAGAGATAACCTCAAAAGTGTCATTGAGGGATGGTTATTATTAAGTGTTAAAAAGGGCTTACCAATACCAAAGATTGGAAACTGCGAAATAAAAGAGATAGAGGAAGTTATTGTATAATGGCAAAACTAAAACCTGTCACATTTTCTGATTTTGTCAGAACTCTCAGAAAATTTGGATTTGAAGGGCCTTGTGGAGGAGGAAAACATTTATATATGATAAAAGATGATTACAGATTGACTATCCCAAATCCTCATAGAGAAATAATAGGAATAGATTTATTAATGAAAATACTGAAGCTTGCAGCTATAACACGAGATGAGTGGATGGAAAAGTTATAAAAATTACAATGAATTACATATTCCCTACAACCAGAACAGAAATGAAATCTCATGGCATAAAAAAACTGGATATAATCCTTATTTCAGGTGAGGCTTTTATTGATCATCCATCTTCCGGCGTTGCTATAATTGCCCGTCTGCTTTACGAGCATGGCTACAGTGTAGGTATTATAGACCAGCCGGATTGGAGTTCTAAAGAAGATTTTACCAGACTGGGAAGACCTGAATTATTTTTCGGCGTTACTTCAGGCTGTCTGGACTCAATGCTTGCCAATTATACACCGGTAAAGAAAATAAGAAGAGGAGACAGAAGATTATCTGATTATACACTGCCTGACAGGGCCGTAACGGTATATTGCAACAGGATTAAAGAGGCCTATAAAAATATTCCCATAGTCATAGGAGGTATTGAAGCATCTCTCAGAAGATTTGCCCACTATGATTACTGGTCAGACAGTATAAGGCGGTCTATATTAATGGATTCAAGGGCAGATATTCTGGTCTATGGCATGGGAGAAAGACAGATACTGGAAATAGCAGAAAGGTTAAAAAAAGGAGAAAATCTTGAAGGAATAAGAGGGACATCAATAAAAACAAAAAAAGAATTCCCTCAGGATTCAATAAAACTCCCATGTTTTAAAGAAATTTCTACAAGTAAAGAAGCTTTCTGTAAATCTTTTCTCATACAGGAAAGGGAACAGGAGCCTTTTCCAGGTAAAGTTCTGGTAGAAGAATATGAACACTGTGCAATCGTACAGTATCCTCCTGCCCTTCCAATGACTGAAGAAGAAATGGATTATATTTATGAATTACCTTTCATCAGAAAAGCTCACCCTAAATATAAAGAAGACATTAAATCCCTTGAACCTGTCCGATTTTCCATAATAACCCACAGAGGATGTTTTGGGAATTGTTCGTTCTGTGCATTGAGTTTTCATCAGGGTAAGTTTATTCAGAGCAGATCTCCGGAATCCATTTTAAGAGAAATAGAAAAACTCACAGGTCATCCCGAATTTAAAGGATATATAGATGATCTCGGAGGGCCTACGGCAAATATGTACAGCATAAGGTGCTGTAAATACGGACATGGAAAAGATTTCATAGAATTTCCATCTATAATAGATAAAAGCACTAAAAGACTTAATTTTAATTCTTCAATCAGGTGCAATATGAACTGCCTCGGAGACAGATGTAAAAATCTATCCTGTAATAACAGAGTCCTTACAGAACTTCTTAAAAAAATCAGAAAAATAAAAGGAGTAAAAAAAGCCTTTGTAAGATCGGGAGTAAGATATGATCTATCCATGAAAGACGAAGCATATTTAGAAGAACTCATAGGCCATCATATAAGCGGCCAGATGAAAGTTGCGCCGGAACATATTTCTCCGTCAGTCCTTGAGCTTATGAATAAACCATATATGGAAATTTTTGAAAATTTCTATAAGAAATTTACTGACATAAATAAAAAATTCTCTAAAAAACAGTATTTAATTCCTTATTTTATTGTATCTCACCCCGGGTCAGGAAAGAAAGAAGCTATGGCTCTCAGGGATTATATAAGAAAAAACCATATAGCCATAGAACAGATTCAGATATTTACGCCTACACCTATGACAAAATCAACATGTATGTACTATACGGGAATGGATCCCGTAACCCTTAAAGAAGTTTATATTCCCCGGAGTATAAAAGAAAAAGAAGAGCAGAAAAACATGCTTTTATATAGAAAAAAATCACTATAACTAAAAAATTTAGTTTAATAATATTGATTTTCCATATCAATTGTGCTAAAATACATTAGATATTAAAAAAAATTTATCATAAGAAAGTGATTGACATGGCTAGAGCAAAAGCGATTAAAATTTTACTGGTTGATGATGATGAAGTTGTAAGAGAGAGTTTATCTTTCTGCCTTCAGCAGGAAGGCTATCAGGTCACAGAGGCACAGGATGGCCTGGAAGCACTTGAAAAGATAAAACTGTCTCATTATCACATTGTAATTCTGGATCTTAAGATGCCAGATCTTGACGGTACAAAGGTTTTACAGAAGATAAATGAAATAGATGAAGAGGCCAATGTAATAATACTTACAGGTCATCCTTCACTTGAATCTGCTGTAAATACCATGAAATTAGGTGCCGTAGACTACTGCACAAAACCTTTCAATATTGAAGATATTAAACGTCTGGTAAGGGAAATCGCAATAAAGAAAGGTCTTATCAGGAGAAAACTTGAAGATCTTCTTGTGATTATAGGTAAGAAGATCAGAGAAACCAGAAAATCAAAGAGAATGACACTGGTTCAACTTGCAAGAATGACAGATCTCTCCAAGAGTTTGATTTCTCAAATCGAAAATGCAAAGGTATCTCCTTCTGTATCTACACTGGATAAAATTTCAGAATCCTTGGAAATTAAATTGACAGATTTATTTGACAATGAAGGTTAACCGGTAATGTTAAAAAGCCTGTATTCTTCGGAATACAGGCTTTTTAATTTAATTCAGATACATATTCTTCATACTGATGTTTCGGTATTATTAGCTGTCTGTACGGGAGTGGTAAGATTTGGGAATTTACCTTCTTCTATAAGTTTTATAAAAGCTTTAACTACTTCAGGGTCAAACTGGCTTCCCGAATTATCTTTTAGTTCTTTAATCGCTGATTCCAGTGAAAGAGCTTTTCTGTAGGGTCTGTCAGATGTCATGGCATCAAAAGAATCTGCAACAGCTATTATTCTTGCCGGCAAAGGTATTTCTTCACCTTTTATACCATAGGGATAACCTTTCGCGGAGAATTTCTCATGATGATGGAACATATATGGAAGAATCTTTTGAAAAGCTTTAACGGGCCCCATTATCTGAGCTCCGAAAACAGGATGTTTTTTCATCAAACCAAATTCTTCGTCAGTAAGTTTTCCCGGTTTATTCAATATATGATCCGGTATATTTATCTTTCCTATATCATGAAGTAATGCCGCATACCTTATTCTATCAATCTCTTCCCTGTCAAGTTTCATTTCTTCTGCCATTGCAACAGCATATTCTGTTACCCTTTCAGAATGTCCTCTCGTATAAGGATCTCTTGCATCTATAGCATTTGCCAGGGCTTTTATGGAACTGATGAAAAGCTCCTGAAGTTCGGCATGTAATCTTGAATTTTCTATGGCTATAGCTGCCTGATTGGCCATCATCAAAAGTAATTCAAGATCTTCTTCTGTAAAGTTATCATTTGTTCCCTTATCACTTATATTCATAACTCCCTGAATCTTATCTTTAACCTTGAGAGGTACTGACATGGCTGATTTTATCTCTTCAATTTGTTTGGAGATCTTTGAATCCTTCATCCTGACGCCTTTTTTCATCAATCTTGGTTTCCCTTCCTGGGCTACCTTGCCGGCAATACCTTCTCCGAGTTTAATCACTGTACTTTTAATTATTTCAGGCGGAAGTCCGCAGGCTGCAACTATATTCATTTCCTTTACATCGTGATCTATAAGCATGAGGGAACCTTTTCTTGCATCCAGGAGCATTATGGCAGAATCCAGAACCTTCTGTAAAACCTGATCCCTGTCAAGGGAAGAATTAATAGCAGTTCCTATATGAAAAAGAGTTGATAATTCCCAGGCTTTTCTTTCTATTTTCTCATAAAGTTTTGCATTATCTATAGATATAGCTGCACTCGAAGCCAGTATTTCAAGGAGATTAAGTTCATCTTCGGAGAAATCCTCTCCTGTCTTCTTGCCTTTTATACTGACCACCCCGAGTATTCTTTCTCTGGCTTTAAGAGGAACACAGAGAGAAGATTTTTCATCATGACCATTTTTTTTATCTCTGAAAACAAGACTCGGTTTACCATCGAGCACAACATTCCCTGCAATACCTTCTCCTACCCTCACTGTATGATCATCTTCCAGTGTAAGACCATTTTCTACAAAAACCATTAACTCATCCCTGTCTTCATTCAGAAGCATAATAGAACCCTGTTCTGCATCAAGCAGTTTCATAGCCTCATCAAGAACCATTTTCAGTACAGGCTCGGGGTGAAGAAAAGAACTTATATTGTTACTTATATTATAAAGAGCGGAAAGGCGCGAAATATTTCTGATTGATTCATATTCCTGCTGACAGAATTCGGAAATAACCTGTGCCAGCGATATGATAAAGGCTCTTATTTTATCAATTTCTATTTCAGATAAAATCTGCCTTGAAGCAATGACACGCAAAAGTTTATCAGGGAGAAGGTTGAATTTATGTGTCAATTTCAACAGGTCTTCATCGGAAGGTTTCATTGATTTTATAGGCCCGCTTGCCACAAAAGCTATTATTGTGTCATTTATCATCACAGATTTTAATATAAACTGCAGGCCCGGGATAATTGTCACATCACCTTCCTGAATAATTCCGCAGGTCACTATTGATTCATCTATAACCCCTTTAAACACTTTTGCTTCTTCCACAAGCACCCTGTAAAGATCATCTGTTTCCTGAATAAAACCATGTAAAATTTTTCCTTCTTTATCACTCAGGCAAAGACTTACACCGGCAATATTGGCAAAAGTGCACAGCATTTCCTGTATGGCAGATTTCTTTAATATCCTGGTAAAGTTAATTTCCTCGTCTATAATAGAACTTTTCATTATTTTACACCTGACATTTCATTATAATATCCGAAAATCTATCGTCGGATTGAAATAACTGGTTACAATTTATAATTCATCATATTATCAGTAATATCCTTCTAAAGAATATAATTTCCGCAAATCATATTTTTATAGACTCAACCAGCATTATTATAATTTAAATGTTCGTGACGGGTTTAATCCCTGCGCATCATACATTACGCTTTACGCATTAAGAGGTTATTATGAACCTGCCTATATAGTTTTACACATAATAAATAGAGGAGATTTAATAAAAAAATAGAATTAATATAATTAATGTCAGGTTTGTTTTTAAACAATTATAAATTATTTATTTAACTAATTAACAAGGGAGGAATCAATAATGAATGCAAGTTATCCGTTAAAACTGAGCTTTAAACTGCTAGCTTTTGCCCCCCAGGTTTATGTTAAAGATTCTACTGGAACTCAAATTTTATATGTAAAACAGAAACTCTTCAAACTCAAAGAAGCTGTGAATATTTATTCAAATGACAGTCAATCACAGCAGTTATATTCAATTAATGCCGACAGAATAATAGATTTTTCTGCGAAATATAATTTTACCGACATGCAGGGAAGCAATCTGGGAGCAGTAAAAAGACAGGGTATGAAATCACTCTGGAGAGCGACCTATC
>CALARM010001138.1 GCA_937888925.1 uncultured Synergistia bacterium
TGTTATAATAGGTTTAAATTTTAATTTTTTACAGGGACATAAATATTGTATGAATATAGAGCAGAAGATAGTTTCTACCTATCCTTATCCTCTTGCTTTGACATTTAAAAATTTTATTACTTTATCCAGTTCAGATGATACAATTGAAGTTAAACATTCTGTTCTTGGCAATCTTATAGAAGTAATAATTAAATATCTGTCTTCTATTGTTATAGGCCAGTATATTATGGATGAAAATAGCAATAAAGATATTGATAAGTTACTCTCCGGTATTTCTCTCAGAACATGCACTCTCGATCAGTGGAACAATGTTTTAAAAAAGATATTGAAATATTACAAGGAAAATAATAAAAAACTCCTTGTACCTGAAATGGCCGATTTTTATTTTGACAAGAGAAAAGACGAATATGTCCATGTTGCGAAGGCCTATAAGGAGCTTAAATCCATATTAAAAGATGAAGGCAGAGATGTAACACAGATTTCCTTTAATGATTTTGCTCCGAGACTTCTTAAATATCATTTCACTTTTATGGAAAATACCTATTCCAAACTCTCGAAAAAACAGCTCAAAGAAAGAGTGCTTTTTCTGGAGCCTGCTATGGAAGAAATACTTGGTACTCTTGGTTTTTTAACAGGTTATAAACTCTCTTACGTAGTGGGTGAAGATCCTGTAAAACTTGAAAAACACTATATTATTAAATCTTATATGGGAGCCAATTTCAAGGATATTATGGTTCAAAGTATAAGATCTGCAAAGGATTTGGATAAAAATAAACTTTATCTGTGCAGTTTTAATAAACTTATTCCTGCTGTGTCACTTTATCCATTTTTTCTGATGGAATATTGCCCTCTATGCAACAGCGGACAGATTTTTTTCCTTAAAGAGAATAAAAACGGGATTGTTCACTATATAAGTTCTCAGTGCGGCCATGACTTTATCCCGAGGAGTTATAAAGAGGATATTAATTCCAGTCTTCCATGTGCGGAAGAAGATATTGCAGAAATTTCTGTTTCTAAAAAGAAAAGCTCCGAAGGCAAAACCAGGGAATATGATATGACTTCGGGAGAGTCTATATATGAAACGGCTCTGGAAATGGCACTCTCCGACGGACCTCTTTCGGAACAGGAAGTCGCGAGACTTGATTTATATAAGAATAAATTTAATATAACAGGAGAAAAAGCCCAGGAAATATTCAAATCTGTTGAGGCAAGATTTTTCGAAACAGTTGAAGTAAAAGAGGGTTATCTTGAACAGATAAGGGTCTTACCCCTTGATATCCCCAGAGAACTGGTTTATAAACAATATCCCTATCCTATTGCCAATGCTTACTGGCAGATAAACCAGCAATCTTCCGGTGACCCCGGAAATATTCTCTTATCTGTTTGCAGACTTATGGAAACAGTTATAAGGTTTTTTTCTTCTATTGTAGTGGCCCAGTATATAAGGGATACTATAGATGATTTAAATGTGAATTTAAATCTTGAGAAACTTGTAGAACCCGGTATAGAAGAATGGCTTCTTTTCCTGGAAGATATACTGAAACTTTATAATAAAAAAGGTGAAAAATTACTTGTCAATGAATTGTATAATTTTTACTTTTCTCCCTTCTCTGAATTAAAGGCTCCTTTAAAGGCATATAAAGCAATATGTGAGGATGATTTTTTCCTTTTTAAAGGAAACATTCTGAAAGATGAATTGACACCTTCGGAATTTTTTGCCCTTATTCCTGATTTTATTGATGCTGTAGAAAATCACGGAGAGGATTTGAGTATAAATCAGATAAAAGATTTATTATTACTCTTTATTCCTGTCGTTGATAATATTATTTCCAGTCTTAAATTCCTTATTGCCTATAAATTGTTTTATGTGAAAAAAGCAGCCTATGAAAAAGGTAAGGTTCGCCATGAAATTATTGATTGTGTGGGTGCTCTCAGCCTGGAAGAAACTGAATATTATTCCGAAAATTATTTTGCACAGGAAAAGGTTTATATGAGTTCCACAGTAGATAAAAATTTCCCTGTTTTAAATCTGAGTCCTTTCTTTATTGTTAAGGAGTATCAGAAGGGTTTTGGCAATCAGCTTTTCTTATACTGGAGGGTAACAGGTGACGGTTCACTGGAATATTCCAATTATCAGGGAGACATAAAATTTACCTCCCAGGATTATGCAAAAGATTTAATCAAGTCTTTTCGTAAATTTACTTCAGAAAAAAAAATTAACCTTGTTATAAAACTTCTTGACTGGCAGAAAGAAAAACGCAAAAAGGATATTAAAAAAGGTATCAGAAAGATCCCTCAGAGAGGCATAGTACATGAACAGGATGAACAGAAGAAAATTCAGGAAGAAGCAAAAAAAGCAGGGGAAACAAAAAAACATGCAAGAAATTCCTATAGATACGCCCTTGAAGCATGCTGGAGTGATGGTCTCCTCGGTGAAGATGAAAGGGTCTACCTGGATGAGTTAAAGAGAATACTTGAATTGTCTCCTTCCGATGTTAAAGTAATAGAGGACTCTGCAAGGGTTAAATTTGCTGAAAAAATAGATAGAATAAAACCTGTTTCCCAGGATAAGAGTGACCTGGCAGAAAGTCTTGATTTTCTTGAAGAAGAACATCAACTGCTCTTAAAAAATCTGGAAGAAAGACGTCAGCAGATAAGAAGTCTCGAAAGGAAAAACAAATCCATTGAGCATGAAAGAGACATATTGAAAGAAAGCTCTGAAAAACTTGAAACAGAGATAGTAGAAAAGGATAAAGAAAATGTAAAATTAAAGAAATCCTTCAAAGAACTTAAAGTTAAATTAGATTCTATGGTCAGACGTACTGATACTGAGAAATCTGATGAAATAGAAATACTTAATAGTAAGATAATTGAACTTGAAACTCTCAGAGAAGCAGGTGATAAGAAAAATCACAAACTTACAGAAGAACTTTCGTCCTTTAAAAGTAAAAATTCTATTCTTGAAGAACAACTCGAAGAGCTTGAAGAGAAATTAAAAGAAACTCAGAGTAATAGCATATCATATATGGAAAAGCTCGGAGAGATTGAAACAGATAAATCAGAAGAAATTGAACATCTGAAAAAAGAATTAAAAGAACTTCAAAAGAAAAATAATTCTCTTGCAAGGCTTGCCCAGGAACTTACAAAAAAGAATGAAGAAAATAAAAAATTACTCCAAAAACTTGATGAATTTGACAATCTCTCTAAAAAACTTGCCTCATTACAGGAATTAAATAAAGATAAAGAAAAGAAAATATTAGAACTTGCAGCAGAATCGGAGGAATTGAGAAAAAATAAAAATGAAGAAAACAAAAAATTACTCCAGAAACTTGATGAATTTGATAAGCTCTCTAAAAAACTTGCCTCATTACAGGAATTAAATAAAGAGAAAGAAAATAAAATATTAGAACTTGCAGCAGAATCGGAGGAATTGAGAAAAAATAAAAATGATGCCGAAGAGAGCAATGAAGAAAAAGAACATGAAATAGGAGAGATTAAAAAACAGTTAAAAGATTTAGCAAAGACTAAGAATGACCTGGAAAAGAACCTTGCTACAGCCATTAAGAATAAGGATGCTCTTGTTAAACTTGTACAGGATCTCAAAACCAGGCTGGATGAATCAAAGAAATTTATAGAAAAAGCCAGAGAGGTAGATACAATTAAGTCCAGACTGCAGGACCTGGAAGAACAAAATAAAGAACTTCTTAATATAACAGAAAAGAGAGACCAGGACTGTATAAATCTCAGTCATGAACTTGAAAGATTAAATACAGAAAATGTATTTATCACCGGTGAACTTGATAATTATAAATCCAGGCTGGCTGATATGGAAGAACATAACAGAGAACTGATTGCTTTGAAAGAAGCCAGAGACAGGGAGTATATGGACCTTATTCATGAACTTGATAGAGTAAGTTCTGAGTCTCTGTCTATGAGGAAAGATGTTCAGGCCAATAAAGAGGAAGGTGAAACCTTACTTAATTTAGTAAATGAATTCAGGGAAAAACTGGTTCATTCCGATAAAACTACAGGTGATTTACAGTCACGGCTTGAGCGGGTGGAAAAAGAAAAAGCAGAATTACTTGGCAGTAATGATAATCAATCTCAAAAAATCAGGCAACTGGTTGCAGTGCTGAATGAACTGCGTGAAGAAAAAAAGATACTACAGACAAATGTTGCAGAGATTAATAAAGAAAAAATCAGTATGGAAGATAGGCTGGAAAGGATTCTCAAGGAATTCTCAGTTGCAAAACAATTTATTAATCAGGCAAAGATTAAGATTGCCGATTACGAAAATCTTCAGAATGAACTGGTCAATTTAAAGGCAGAACATGAATTATGTCTTTCTGAAAAAGAAAAAAATGATAATGGAAAATCGTCAGAAAAGCTTATTGATGCTTTATTACAGGTAGAACAGTTAGGTCTGAGAGTTTCCGAACTGGAAAAGGAAAAAGAAGAATTTGAATTAATAAGAGATACTCTGGAAAAGCAGCTTCGAGAAACAGAAGATAGGATATTACAGAGTAAAGCCGGGGGCGAAGATAAAGATAAGCTGGTTCAAAGGCTCAGAGACATTGACAGGGAGAAGCAGGAACTTGTAAAAAATAATGAAAAGCAGAAAAATACTATTATAGATCTTATTAAGAAGACTAACAGTCTTAATGAAGAGAATAAAAAAATGACTATTTCTGTTCAATCTCTTGAAATTGAAAAAGAAGAATTAATCAGACTTAACCAGGAATTACAGGAAAAAGGTACTGTATCTGAAATTGATATGGCCTCTTTTGATGCAGAACTTCTGGAGATTAAATCCCGTAATAGTAGCCTTATGGAACATCTGGAAGAGAGTAATAATAGAATCAGAGAGCTTGAAGCACAGAATAAGGATTTACTTTTACTTCAGGAGAAATTAACAGATTTACATAAAGAAAAAGAAACATATGAGAATGAACTGGCCAGAGCTTCAAGTGAACTTGAGAAAGTCAGAAATACCGTCAGAGAATTAACAGATAAAGTGGCTCTTTCAGAGGAAATTACTGAACAGAGCAGGTATGAAGAAATGGAAGCACTCAGAAAAGATATCCTCGCAGGAAAGGAAGAAATAAAATCTCTGGAACAGGAAAAAAATAACTATTTGAAAGAAAAATCCAAAATACTTTTACTCTTAAAAGGTTTAAAATCCAAACTTTCCGGGAAAGATAAAGAACTAGAAGAAATGCGGAACAAAGCCGCCGGTGTTACTGATGATACTAACGAACGGGTTGTAATTCTGGAGAGAGAAAAAGAAGCATTTGAAGATTTAAAGAGAGAAAAAGACAGGATAATAAGTGAGTTAGAAACAGAACTTCAAAAACTTAGAACGTCACTTCAGGATAAGGAAATTGATGTCACTCTTCATAAGGTTGAAAGTGAGAAAGAAAGAGAAACATTTGAAGATTTAAAGAGAGAAAAAGACAGAATAATAAGTGAGTTAGAAACAGAACTTCAAAAACTTAGAACGTCACTTCAGGAGAAGAAAATTGATGATACACTGAGGCAGAAGATTGAAATACTGGAGAAAGAAAAAGAGACATTTGAAGATTTAAAGATACAAAAAGACAGGATAATTAATGATTTATCTTCAGAACTTCAAATCCTCAAAACCTCAATTCAGGAGAAAGACGTGGAACTAAAAGGTAAGGCAGATATAGAATTTATTTCTCTTGAACAACAGAAGATTGCGGAAGCCTGGGATGAACTCAGAAGAGCTGAAGAAAATAATATGACAGAACTGGAAGAAGAATGGGAAAAACTTTCTCAGAATAGAGAAGAAGTAGAAGCCCAGAGGGCCTGTCTGGAAAAAGATAGAGAATTATTGAAAGCTATTGATATTGATACACTTGAAGCAGAAAAGAGGGAACTTGAATCTGCATGGATTGAACTGGCAGAAGAAAGGGAAAATTTAAAGTACCTTATGAAGGAACTTGAAAAAAGAAAAGAGGAACAGAATAGAGAAAATAATCTTCTTGATACTATTAAAAATAAGGATCAGCAAATATTTATTTTAAAGGAAGAACTTGAAAGTTCCCTCATCGAGCTTGAAGAACAGAGGAAATTTATTCAAATTGAAAAGGAAAAGCTATCGGAACAGTATGGTAATATGCAATTAAAGGAATTACAGTCTCAGTTAGAACAGGAATGGAAGAGACTGGAAGAGGACAGAATTAAATTTGAAGATGATTTGAGTAACCTGGAAGAGGAAAAAAAGCTTCTGGAAGAAGAATATAGAGAACTTTCGAGGAAAAAAGCCGAAGTGGAACAACTTATGGAACAGGAGCCTGTAACAGAAAGGTCAACTCTTGTTTTGAGTCACGATGATATAGAAAAATTTCTTGCAGAACATTTACCCGAAGAGGCAATGGCTCCTTCCGGTATACCACCTTCTCAGGAAATAAAACAGGAAGAAATTTCTGAAGCTCCTCCATTACATAGTCTGAAAAAAAAAGGTCTCTTTGCACGATTAAAAAAGGCTGTGAAATTTGACAGACCATCTTCTGAACCAGAAGGGCAGGTGGAAATCTACGGAGAATCCTCTATTAATCAAGATCTTTCTGTTGATTTCTTTACCAGTGACTGGCCTATGGTTATGGGAGGTCTTACTCATAACGGGTTTAATGATGAAGAAACAGAATTACTTCCTCCCCTGAAGATAAGATGGAAGTTTGGTGCCAGAGGAGCAATAAACGCTTCGCCGTCTATTTATAAGGGTATTTCTTATTTTTGTTCTCTTGATAGTACATTATATGCCATTAATATAGCAAATGGCGAGAAATTATGGGAATTTAAAACAGGAGCATCTGTGGCCTCGACTCCTGCCGTGGCAAAAGACTGGGTCTTTTTTACCGCCGGCCAGTACATTTATGCTCTGGATAGACATAATGGCAGCCTTATATGGAGATTTAAAGCCACAAGCCCTGTAACCTCTTCACCTGCAGTAGCCTATGGAAATATATATTTCGGCTCTACAGACGGAACATTTTATGCTCTCTCTGTAAGAACAGGCCAGAAAATATGGGAATATATTACTAAAGGAAACAACAGTTATTCCCCGGCAGTATGTGAAGATATTGTCTATTGTTGCAGTAAAAACGAAAGAGTTTTTGCCCTTGATGCTAAAGATGGAAGGAAAATATGGGATTATGATGTAGGTTGTCCTGTTAAATCTTCCCCTGTAATATACCAGGATGCAGTTTTACTGGTCTGTGAAAACAGCCTCTACTCGTGGAATTCAAAACAGGGTACCTTAATGTGGGAATTTAAATCTCCGTCATCACTGCTTGCTTCTCCTGCTGCAGGTGAAGGACTTGCCTATTTATCAATAGGAGGTAAAACCTTATATACTATTGATATGCTGAAAGGTAACAGAATTCGTGAATATAATATAGAAAGTACATCAAATTCATCACCTGTTTATGCCAACGGCACTCTCTATATCGGTGCAGGTGACGGAAAGCTTTATTCTATAGAACTTGATTCATCGAAAAATTTCCTCCCCGAAGAGGGATTGAATATTACCCATTATGTAGTCTCTCTCGAAGGGGAAATACTATCTTCTCCTGCCATATCTTCCGGCTATATCCTTGTAGGAACAAAAAAAGGATTCCTCTATGGATGTTCCTCCGATGTAGAAGAGTGATTTCAGTGAGCAGTTATCAGTGACCAGTGAGCGGTGAACAGTAATTTGTACATAGTAATACAACTGATAACTGATAACTGGTAACTGGTAACTGGTCACTGGTCAGCGCTTTTCCCAAAATCATAAAAATACCCGTTTATCTTCATCTTTACATCTACATGATCTACTGCAATCTTTCCTATAGTCTGACCTGTAGTTATTTTCTGTCCTATACAGACTCGCAGGCTATTCAGATGGCCGTACTGTGTCATCTGTTTACCTTTCTTTATCTTAACAGCAAATTCTCCATATCCCCAGTATATTATCTCTGTCACTTTACCTTCCCACCCTGCAGGAACTTCAGTACCGGCCGGTGCGGCAAAATCATATCCGTTATGATAACCTGCTTTTAATCTATATTTACTTTCAGGACGCCAGTCATTAAACTTACCTGTAACAACTGTATCACCATAGTTCAGGCTCATAAGGCTGAGATATCTGTTTACACCGCCTTCTGTTATATCTGCAGATACTACGGCTTTCGGTGATTTATTGACTTCTGAAGTGTCTATACCGTCAAATGGCGTTTCACATCCGCAGAAAAAAATTATACAGATTAACAGAGGTAAATAGAAAAATCTATTATTTTTTATCATGTTCAATTCCTTTCTTTTCTTTCATATCTTTTTCTCCTTTAACCATACCTGATAATATTCTGCCAAGGTGTTCTATTTCTTCACCGTATCCTGCCCAGTTTCCGCTTTTTATATATTCCCTGGCTTTTTCATAATGTTTCAGAGCTTCTCCTGCCATTACTTCAATAGTTTTTTCTTTTTCCGTAACAGGAATTAAATGGTTTTCAGAGATATTAAACATAGTGTTTATTGCTTTTTCAAGATTATCTTCCATTACTATCTGACTTCCATAGACTAATATAACCTTTTTTAATTCAGGTAACTGGCCTTTTTCCGCTTTTAAATATAAAGGTTCCACATATATAAGGGAATTTTCCAGAGGTATTACGAGAAGATTACCTTTTATTACACCGGAGCCTTCCTGATTCCATAATGAAAGCTGTTTTGATATTTCTGTATCCTGATTGATACGGGCTTCTATTTGACCGGGACCATAGACCATTTTCTTTTTTGGAAAACGATAGAGTATTATATCTCCGTAATTTTCTCCGTCACATCTGGCACACATCCAGGCAGATAAATTATCTTTTTTCATTGGTGTGAATGGCATCATGAGAATAAATTCTTCTTTTTTCTCTTCCGGAAGGCTCATTATAATATAATATGGCTTAATTTCCTCTTCCTGTGTCTCAGAAATTTCTTTCGGAATATTCCACATATCTTCTTTGTTATAAAATACCTGTGGTTCCTTCATATGATATGTAGAATATATTTTACTCTGTATGGCCATTAATTCTTCAGGATACCTTATATGGCTTTTTATGGTTTCAGGCATTTCAGACATGTCTTTAAAGACATGGGGGAAGATTTTTTCATACGTATTTATTACAGGATCATCCATGTCATTTTTGTAAAAATCAATATTTCCGTTATAGGCATTTACTACTACTTTTACTGAATTTCTTATATAGTTTATTTTATAATCTTCACGAAAATTATATGGCATGGAATAAGGATATTTATCTGATATTGTGTAGGCGTCACAGATCCATAAGAGCTTACCGTCTGCAATGATTATATAAGGATCATTTGAATAAATCAACAGTGGAAAAGCTTTCTTAAGTCTCGTGCTCAGATCTTTATAAATCATTATTCTGCTGTCTTCTTTTATATCTTTATTCAGAAGGATCTTGAGTGAGTTAATGTGTCTGGCAAAGGCAAGCTTTCTTAAAAAAGAAGATATGGCTATACCTCCTGAACCCTGATAGGTGCAGTATTTATTTGTTGTTCCTGAAGGGTAGTCAAATTCCTGGTATATGTTATCACTGGCTTTTGTTTTTACTATGGAGTATTTTTTCGTTGTTTCTCCATAATATATCTCAGGCCTGTCTATCCTTAGATTTGTCGTAAACACAGGTGGTATGTCTTTTATGAAAAATTCCGGTAATCCTTCTTTTGATATGCTGTTTACCGGTGACAGACATAATCCGTATCCGTGAGTGTATGTTATATGTTGATTAATCCAGTCACCGGTTGATAGCTGATCATAGGCTATTTCTCTGGCAGATAGCATAACCTGTCTGTAGTCTCCGTCTA
>CALARM010001139.1 GCA_937888925.1 uncultured Synergistia bacterium
CTGTGGCATGCCTTTACCATTTCTTTAAATTCCATAACCTGATTTGCAGGATCACAGCATGAAGCATACCAGTTATCAGGCGCAAAAAAGGACATAGTGCTGTAGCCCCAGTAATTTTTCAGTCTTTTCCCTGTCCTGGGATTTACCTTTATATTTTCATCCTGGTTGAATTCCTGAATAGGCATAAGCTCCAGTGTGGTAACACCGAGTTCTTTCAGATATGGTATTTTTTCAATAATCCCCCTGTACGTTCCTCTGTTATTTACCAGTGAAGAAGGATCTATTGTAAAACCTCTTACATGCATCTCATAAATGATACACTCTTCAAGAGGATAACGGAGCAGTCTGTCATCTGTCCAGTCAAAGAGATAGTCATCAATGACAACACTTTTTACTGTACTTGAAATATTATCTGTCGTGCTGAAGGAAAATTCCTTATCAGGAGATTTCTTGTCATAGGCAAAAGATGATTCATTATCCCATTTATATTCGCCTGCTATTGATTTTGCATAAGGGTCTACGAGTAATTTATTCTGATTGAATATATGCCCTTCAATAGGGTTATATGTGCCATATGCTCTGTATCCGTAAAGCTGTCTGTGTCCGACGCCATGAATATAAATATGCCATATATCTCCTGTCCTGTTTTCCATGGGATCAAGCATAAATATCTGGGATGGACTGCTGTCTTCAGGGCTGTCAAAAAATAAAAGTTCCACTGCTTCCGCATGTTTTGAAAATACGGCAAAATTTACTCCTTCTCTGTTTATTATATGAGCACCAAGCGGATAGGGTCTGCCTCTTTCCGGCATAAATTTATCTTTTACCATATGCAAATCTCCTTAAATCATGGTTGAATTTTCATTTTTATAGCGTAAATAAAGCTTCAGAGAAAAAACAAAAACTATGGAAAGGCATTTTGTCTGAAAAAATTATTTATCGGATTGTGAAAAAATTATACGTGATTTATTATGAAATACACTATAATATATATGACATATTTTAAGAATCTCTAAATTTCTTTTTTCTTTATGTGTCTGACACATCTGAACCCTGTATCTGCTTCATGACTGTTAGGATGAAGTTTATTTCTTTTACCAGTCGTACATAATATTATATCATTTTTCCATGATCCCCCTTTTATGACTTTATAATCACCTTTTTCCGGCCCTCCGGGATTTTTTAATACCGTAGAGGCAGAATTCCTGTAATAATAAGCAGAATACCAGTCAGAACACCATTCTTTTACATTTCCGGCCATATCCATTACACCATATACTGTTGAAGATTCAAGAAATGTATCGACAGGGGTTGTTCCTCTTCCGTCACTTATATTTATCATCTTTTTTATCCCTTCTGTTCTATCCATCTGTCTGTTATTACATTTATTTTTATCTGTTTCATGACCCCAGGGATAGGGAAGGCCCTCCAAGCCTCTGGCCGCTTTTTCCCATTCCGCTTCAGTGGGAAGTATTTTCCCTTTCCATTCTGCAAAGTTCTTTGCGTCGAACCATGTTACGTCAATAACAGGGTGGTCAAGAGAATGGTCACTGAAATGATTTCTCCATGTGCCTTTTGCCCTGTACCCTGTACTTCTTACGAATTCATCGAAATCTCTGTTTGTCACAGGATATCTGTCAATATAATAAGAGTCCAGATAAACCCTGTGTTCGGGATATTCTCTTTCATCTTTCTGTCCCATAAGGGCTTCTCCTGCAGGTATAAATATCATATCCTCGCTATGTTTTGAAGATATGGAACAGTGTTCCGGGAAAATTACGGTAATACGGGAACCTTTATATAAATTTAGGAAATTCTCCAGTTCCTTTTTCATTTCTTCTGCAGAAGAATATCTTTCAGTAATATCAGGTCTCAGGGCTTTTTCGAGTATTCTCTCAAGCTCTTCAGGCACATCAGATCTTACGCGTCTTACAGGAGGTATAAGGCATGGAACAGGTATTTGGCCTGTAATGAGATGGTGCATTGTTGCAGCAAGGGAATAAATATCACTTTCCGGTTCATTTTTACCGGTAAACTGTTCGGGAGCAGCATAATTTGGTGTTCCCACTCTTGTCTGAGTGGAAGGTGTTTCCTGTGTTATTGCTCTTGCAATGCCAAAATCTACGAGCATAACTTTATTATCTGATTTTCTTATCATAATATTGGAAGGTTTCAAATCTCTGTAGAGGATTGGAGGAGAGGAGTTATGAAGATAATTAATTACTTCAAGGACATCTATGGCATAGGAAACAACTTCTTTTATATCCAGGCCAGGGGTGCCTTTTTCTGCGAGTATTGTTTCCAGGTCTGAACCGTCGACAAAATCCATTACAAGGTAATATCTTCCATGTTCTGAAAAATAATCTGTTACCCTTGGAAGGCTTCCATGATGAAGGGTTCGTAATATTCTGGCTTCCTGGCGAAATTTATCAGTGAAATACTTTCTTTCTTCAGGGAGGGAGCAGTGAAGAGACATTTCTTTTACGGCACATCTGTCGCAGAAACGTTCGTCTTCTGCTTCATAAACTGCGCCCATACCGCCTGATTTGACGAGTCTGATGATTTTATATCTTCTGTCCAGAAAGACTCCCGGAGATAATGTACCGCTTTCTGTTATTGTTACAAGTTTTTGACCGCAGTCAGAACAAAATTTTGCTTCTTCTTTATTTGGAGAACCGCAATTATTACAGAATAATAACAATGTTTACCGGTAAATAGTGAATAGTAACAGTCAATCTATGTTCTGTAACATGATATCAGTGGAACTACCAATATTCTGTTACTGATCACTGATCACTGATCACTGATCACTGATCACTCTTCACCTCTTGTTCTATTTTACTTATATATTTAATCGGTCTTCTGTCAACAAGTATGTCGTCACCTGTTTTTGCTTCTTTTATCTTTATGTATCTCTGATTGAACCACTCCACACATCCTGAAACAGTCATATTATTGATAAAAACAAATTCTACTATATCATTTTCTCTGATTCTTTTATTGAAATAATTTTCCGAATGGGTTGTTTTGTTGGTCTGAGGTAAAACCGGTTCTTTTCTTTTAAATTCCTTTGGTTTGGTTTTTACCGGTTTTTTTTCAGGTTTTTCCTGTTTGGTGACTTCATGTTTGACGACTTCCGGCTTTTTATATGTATCTTTGAATGCAGGATTTATCCAGACTTTTGCCATAAAAATACCCCTTTATAGATTTTATATGATTTATACTAATTTCTACTTAAAATTTCTTTTCCCTTTTATAAATTTGGAGGGGTTCTAAAAATAATTAAACTGTTATGGAGTAATAAATATTTTATAGTATTTTATAATATATTTATGAAGAAATTAAAATTATATCTGGAAACATCTGTGTGGAGTTACTATTATGCTGAAACCTGAGGAAGACAGAATAATGAAGGAATTGCGGAAAATAAAAGAGAAGCTGGGTAAAGAAATGGAAGGTAAATCTTTCGAAGAACTGAAGAAATGGCTGGATGAAGGAAAGAAATCCTGTAAAGAGAAAGCCCGGAAATATAAAGAAACTGTAAATAAGTAATCGTGCCTTTGCTACCTTTACTGTTAGCATAATCTTTTGAAGTTCTTCAGACCCGGTTTTTATTTCACTTATGTCAGTTTCTGTATACAGGCTTCAATCATAGCGATAAAATTCTTTGCATTATTGAGCTGTCTTTCTGCATCATCAATACTTACAACATAAAAATCCTGATAATCGCTTTTTGTTCTTACTTCAAAGGAATCTACAAGCATTTTATGATAGCTTTTATCGATCTTTCCAGTCGCTACATAGTACTGGTTAAAATGTCCAATAATGACTGAATGTCTTTTAGAGTCAAACCTTTCGAAAGCCAGTAATGCTCTTACAGCATGAAATATAGCATAATAAGACCTGTTAATAGATTGGGATAGTTTATTATGTTTCATATTTACTCCCGCTGTTTCCATATCTTCTTTAGCTTTTTCCAGTCTGTAAGTTGCCAGAGCAATAATTTTATCATCCATATATATTAATTCCTTCATTACGGACACTGGTAAAGAAAGGTATATAATCTACCCAGTCATAAAAATAGGTATAATTATTTTCAATAATTGATATAACACATCCATATGAGGTTGTAAGTTCTACAATAATATCCAGGATTCTATCTCTATATTTTTTTATTTCTTCTTCCTCTATATCAAGGAGAACCATAATATCCATATCAGAACCTTCATTCTGCTCCTGTCTGGCATAGGATCCAAAGAGAATGATTTCTTTCAGTTTATCACCGAAAATAGATTTAAGAGATTCTTTTAATTCTGATATAATAACAGAAGTTTTACTGTTTTTTGTTTCTAAAAGATTCTCCATAAAAATACCTTCTTTCAATTAGATATTAGCATATATAGCAGGATAAAACAATATAATTAGTGAATGTGATTTCTGACATGGATTACAGGATTATATAAAGAGAAGAAAAAAATTGTATGCCCGTCTTTTTTTTGTCTGAATCACAGAGTGACACGGATTACTGGATTTCAGGGAGTGTTAGATTTTATGGTCTCTCCATAATCAGTGTAATCCTTTAATCCGTGTCATCAGTGATTCAGATTATTTTGTTCTGACGATACGGAAACCGTCGGCTCTCCTGTCTCGGTAACCAGATCCGACACAGTTACGAAATCCTGACCGGCACCAATTAGTATTATCAGCCCATCCACCACCATGCATAATATGGCCAGGCCCGGAACCAGGCCCAGTAGGATCATTGGTAGGACTGCTGCTGTAGTAAGTATCACTATACCAGTCATTACACCATTCCCATACATTACCACTCATATCATAAAGTCCAAAAGCATTTGGTAATTTTGTACCTACTATGTGTGGATGACTTCCTGAATTAACGTTATACCAGCAATAATTACCAATATTGGGAGATGGATAATTCTCACCCCAGTAATAATCGTGAAAAGTAGTTTCTCCAGGCCGGCATGCATATTCCCATTCTGCCTCTGTGGGAAGTCGATAACCATTGTTATTTATATTCAGATTATAACTTCCATCATAACACCTGGTCAATCCCTTTTGATCACTGAGCCAGTTACAATAATTCACTGCATCATTCCAGGTTACATTTTCTACAGGATAATTTGGATCTGTCCATCCACCTGTATGATTTGGATTATATAGAACATACTCTTTATTCCTTACCTCATATTTCCCAATATAAAAATCACGGGTAATTGTTACAGAATGACGTGGTCTTTCCTCAGCATTTCCCACTCCACCATCTACATCTCCCATCTGAAAAGTTCCGGCAGGTATCAAAACCATCTCAACAGTGGCATGGCTCTTCGCAATTCCATACTTTCGGAAGCAGACTTTTTATTTATATCCAAATATACAGGCAATTTTTATACCACTGACTGCAAATATTTTGTTTTACTCATAGAAAGCTTTGTGCTATAAGGCAGAAAATTTTTATAATGTCTGTGAAAAAACGATCTTTCATAGATGGAAAAGTGTAAAATTTTACATTCTGTAAATTTTACACTTTTACAGTTTTTCATTCATGAGAAAATTTTGAGAGTATCTATATAAAAATCTTTATGAAAAGAAAAGATGCCATCTATGTTATTCTGGCAGCACCTGGTGGAAACTGTTGTAATTGAATATTTTGTCATGTTTTGATATATTTGCCGATTAGAAAATTACAGAGAGAAAGAGAGATCATTTCTTAAAATCATTCAGTGATAATCCTGATTGGTCTGCAATAGAAGACAGGGTTCCTATAGGAATATGTTTTTTAGGGTGAGGAACAATAGCGGTTCTACTACCTTTTACATATTTATGATGACTTCCATCTGAGGATTTAAAAACAAAGCCATGATCTTTTAAAACACGTATAACTTTACTTGATGATATAGATATTCCCATAATTAATAATTATTCATTCTTAAAATATAATTCAAGAGCTTCCTTTATCATTATCTTTGCTTCATCTATCGTGTCACCAAAAGAAGCTATATTAACGTCCAGGCATTGAGCAGTAAAATAATCTTCGTCTCTATAAATAATATAGGATAATTCTTTTCCAGTATTATTTATAAAGACTTTATCCCTGTAAACAATCTCATTTTCCTTGTAATTGTTTATTTCCCTGGCCAATGTATCCATTATTTCACCTTCTTCATGAATAATAATACCATAAAGGTTAATTAATATCTATAAATTATAGATAATATTTCATATATTTTCCTGAATAACTCGAAAATGCCCGATAAGGAATTCTGTTTTTATATAAAGTCTTGTTCCGGAACTGTTCTTAAAAAAATTCTGAACATCTATAATCAATAAAGAAAATTGTCTATATATTTAAATATATTATAGGAACTGGCCTGTAATCATAGAATATTATATTATGTATGTTATTAATTCAGGATATTTTGATTATAAACATTGCCATGAATTACAGAAACAAATTGTAGCTTTAAAAGAGATTGATTTTCCCGATGTCTTTATTCTTACAGAACATCCTCCTGTAATAACTCTCGGTCATAGAGGTAAAAGAGAAAATATCTTTCTACCGGAAGAAGAATTGAAAAAAAGAAATATATTAACTCTCAGAATTGAACGAGGAGGTGATGTTACATATCACGGCCCCGGTCAGCTGGTCGGTTATCCCATAATTAAGCTGACAGACCATAAATTAAAAGTAAGGGAATTTATAGAAAGACTGGAAGAAGTGCTTATAGTTACTCTGAAAAATTATAATATTACAGGCACCAGAAACGAGATAAATCACGGCGTATGGATAGGAAATAATAAGATTGCTTCCATAGGGATAGGCATCAGAAGGTGGATAACGTTTCACGGTTTCGCTCTGAATGTGAATACTCATATTGAAGAATTTAATATGATAAAACCATGCGGCCTTGATAATACAGGAGTTGTTTCTATGGAAAAAATTGCCGGTAAGGAGTTTTCTCTCTCTGAAGTTTCTGGTATAATATGTCATAATTTTTCAAAAATTTTTAATATTTCACTCGAAGAAATTTCTTACGAAGAGTTTTTAGTGGAATTTTTTAACTGAGAATCGTCAGTATTTTCCGTCTATATTGGTATATAACAATCAGATGGAAATGAAGAGAGCAAAATTACCTCTAAGGGAAAGATAACTATGAAAATAACAAAAAAACCTGTATGGTTGCGAACAAAACTTCCTTCCGGGAAGCAATACGGTAAACTGATAAATATATTGAACGAGAGAAATCTTCATACTGTATGTCAGGAAGCAAGATGTCCCAATATAGGAGAGTGTTTTTCCTGCGGGAAAGCGACTTTTTTGATAATGGGAAATATATGTACAAGAGATTGCAGGTTCTGTGCCGTCACCCATGGCACTCCAGATTTACCTGACCCTTCCGAGCCGGAACATATTGCCCTTACCGTATTAAAATTAAATCTCTCCTATTCTGTTATAACATCTGTTACAAGAGATGATCTTCCCCTTGGAGGTGCAGAACATTTTGCAGAAACAGTAAGAGCAATAAAAAGACTTTCTCCCGGAACTAAAATTGAAATATTGACACCTGATTTTCAGGGCAGTAAGAAAGGCATTGAAACAGTAATTTCATCAGGCCCTGATGTGTTCAATCATAATGTGGAAACAGTCCCTTCACTCTATCAGGCAGTAAGACCTCAGGCCATATATGAAAGGTCAATAGATGTAATAAGAATGGCGAGAGAGATAAATAAAAATATTATTATAAAATCGGGTCTTATGGTAGGACTGGGAGAAACAAAAGAAGAGATTCTGTCGGTAATTAAAGACCTTGTAGATGCAGGATGTCAGATTCTTACAATAGGACAGTATCTGTCTCCTTCAAGGAAGCATTTTCCTGTAGACCGTTACATTACTCCTGAAGAATTTATATTCTTCAAAGAGGAAGGGGAAAAGATTGGTATGAAAAAAGTAGTATCTGCCCCTTTAGTGAGAAGTTCTTATTACAGAAGCGATATTTTAGATTAGTTTTACCTCGCGTCACGCGTTACGCGTCACGCGTCACGATTAAAAACATAGGAGGTATAATTTATGAAAATGGTAAAAGCAAATGAACCATGCCCCTGTGGCAGCGGAGTCAGATTTAGAGACTGCTGTCTTCCTAAAATGATGATGATGGGAATGGCACAGCAGCAGGAACATCCTTCCCAGAGAAGGCAGGGACAGAACAGGAGAGAAAATGGAAATGGCAGAAAAGAAGATACTTTTTCCGTAACCAGAGATGACATTATGGAAGCTTCTTCTCAGGAAAAACTTGCCATTGCGGAGAAACTTATTTCCCGTAACAGGGAAGATGAAGCAATTGAGATATTTGAAATAGTCCTGTACAAAAAAGAAGAAGACATTGATAATATTGATCTGTTTTTCAGGGTAATAAATTATTATAAAAGAACAGCAAATTATGAGAGGGCACTTCTGTTCTGCAATGAATTGATAAAATATGACGAACAGAAGGGCGGAAAATTCAGTCAGGAAGCACTCGGACTGAAAGGAGAATTACTTATCAATTCAGGAGAGCTTCATGAAGGTAAGAACATATTCCTGGAACTTATTGAGAAATATCCTGATAATCTCTGGAATTATTATAATTTATCCAATGCTCTTGCAGAAAGCGGATTCACTTCAGAGGTAACGGAATATATAGAAAAAGGCCTTGCCCTTAATGCTTCCGACCCTGAAAAGGTTAAAGTCCTTTTGAGACGAATTTTAAGTAAAATCAAGTCGACAGTGGAAGAATAGGAGAGAGTGTTTATGGAAAATGTAAAACCGGGAACTATATTCAGGAAAGTAAAAGCAGGAATTTTAGGAGCAACAGGCACTGTGGGTCAGAGATTCATTCAGTTGCTTGACGGACACATGTATTTTGAACTGACAGAACTCTGTGCTTCTGAAAAAAGTGCCGGCAAGTTATATGAAAAAGCTGTATCGGGAAGATGGAAAATAAGCGCCGATATTCCTGAAATGGCAAAAAAACTGATAGTTAAAGACTGTAAACCTCCTCTGGACTGTAAAATCCTTTTTTCAGGACTTGACAGTTCTGTTGCAGGAGAAATTGAAGAAGAGTTTGCAAATCAGGGATACGTAGTTGTAAGCAATTCAAAAAATCACAGGTGGGATAAACATGTTCCTCTGATGAGTGCCGAAGTAAATCCCGATCATCTTGATCTGATAAAACATCAGGAGTCATATAAAAAATCAGGTGGATTTATAGTAACCAATTCCAACTGTACTATAATGGGAGTGACAATGGTCTTAAAAGCACTCAACGATAAATTCGGAGTGGAACAGGTCAATCTCGTGTCCATGCAGGCAATAAGCGGAGCAGGTTATCCGGGAGTTCCTTCCATGGATATACTGGGAAATGTTGTTCCCCATATAGGGGGAGAAGAAGAAAAGGCTGAAACTGAACCTCTGAAGATACTCGGCACATATAAAGGTGATGAAATAATAAATGCTCCCATAAAAATAAGTGCTCACTGTAACAGGGTTCCCGTTCTTGACGGCCATATGTGCTGTATAAGTGTAAAACTCAATAAGAAAACCTCTGTAGAGGAAATAACTGACGTTTTACAGGCATTCAGAGGAGAACCTCAATCACTGAGACTTCCTATGGCGCCGGAGAAACCTGTCATTGTAAGGACTGAAGCAGACAGACCGCAGCCGCGAATCGATCTGATGGAAGGCAATGGTATGACTGCAGTAGTCGGAAGAATAAGACCATGTAATCTGCTGGATTTTAAGATGGTAATTTTAAGCCATAATACCCTGAGAGGTGCTGCAGGAGCAGCTCTTTTGAATGCAGAGCTTATGTACAGAAAAGG
>CALARM010001140.1 GCA_937888925.1 uncultured Synergistia bacterium
CTGTTGAATTCTTTAAAGGAGTATTTCCCGATATTCAGAAGAGATATAAATTTGATTTCGTAAGACTTGATTATGTAGATCATGTATTTGATTCAACAGTAGATGAGTCCTGGGATATACCACTTTCTGACAGGATGACACCACAGATTTTAAGTGATGTCCTCGGTGCTTCCAGAACAGAGAAAAAATTCACAGGTGCCATGGCAGAAAGAATGGGCTGTGATGTAAAGGATTATAAAAAACTCGGGTTTGATCTCATTCTCGGAAATACTATGCTTACAACAATGCATGCCGGGTATGTCCGCTATCTTTTTGATCTGGAAGAAGAGATAAAGGCCAGCATTGCAGAGGGAGGAGTTCCTTCTTCTGTTCTCTTTGCAGTAGATACCCATGATTCGGGTCATCCCCTTTTCTGGACTGTCCCCATGTCTGAAGTAGTAGGGCCGGAAGGTATGCATCTCAGGCATTTCCTTTCAAGATTTACCTGGACCGGAAGAGGAAGAAGACCGAAATATGAAGTCATAGGTAATCAGGATTTAAGTTACGGCCTTTATGAGGCAAATAACAAAATGAAAAGCATGGTGTGGAAGGGTGATAAAGATTATAATGATCTCTATCATGGTACAGAAGATGTATATGAACGGTTCAGAGATCTCATATTAAGATCCCATATAGGCCCGACCTATGTTGCTTCAGACTGTGCATTCTGGTTTCTTGACAGGGAAGACGGATATCGTGAAAGGCTCCTCTGTGTGGTAGGACTTGAGAAGGAATTTGAAAAGGTCAGATATGTAATCCAGGAGAAACCTGTTTATTCTTCTGTTAAAGAACTGGTAATAAACTTTATGGAAAATTACCATATGGATAATCCGGAAATATCGGATGTAGATCTCAGAACAGGGGAATTCAAACAGCCGAATCAGATAAGTCATTATCAGGTAGCTATAAAAGAACTATCACCTCTCGGAGTAAAACTCTTCTTTATAAGAGAAAGAGGGTAAGAACAGTGATTAGTGACCAGTTATCAGTGAGCAGTGAAGCTTGTTTACAGGTTAAAAGTTGATATTTCAGGTTAAACTGAAATTTGTGATAACTGGTAACCGGTCACTGAAATAAGGAGCAACTACCATAACTTTAATATATCAGCAATATTTCACGAATAAATAATTTTTATGATTATAGCAATCTTTTTACTTATAATATGTTCTCTGTGGGCCAGATACGGAACCTTTTTTATAAACATGACCTTTAAAAAATATATGTTTATAAGCGCCATGTTTGCTTCTGTTTTATTCCTGAACAGAGCCCTTTATCCGGGATTTACGTTAAATAAATGTTTTATCTGTCTTATCGCTTCTGTCATAATATTTATTCTCTTTACCCTCATCGGTTATTATTTTTTCAATAAACTCTGTCCCGATAGAAAACCTGCAAGGTATCTTTATTTCTGCGCCTATTTCATATTTATTCTTGCTTTATGTTCCCAGTATCCCTTTACAATGGTCTGGAATATGTATAAAAAAGAAACCTATGTAGATTTGCAGAAAAACATGGTGGAAGCCTATCTTCCGACGGCAAAACTATTCGGTATAAACAGTCTGGATATTAAATTACTTCAGGAAGATATGTTAGGAGCTTTCGTCTTGCCCCGTGGTGATCACGCCCAGGTGGTGATCACTTCTGGCCTCAAGAAATTACTTACAGATAAAGAACTCTGTTTCGTTATGGCTCATGAATTTACTCATTATAAAGAAAATCATCATCAAGTTCGTCTCCTTGTTGCAATGGCAGGACTTTTTATCTTTTTCCTTTTTACCTTTTTACTGCTGAAATTACTGAAATTTGATGATACTTCCGAATTCAGGCTCTTTCTGAGATTTGTTCCCTTACAGTTACTTTTACTGGCACTGCTGAGCCTCTATCCTCTCTATCTGGCGAGATCCCAGGAAATGAGAGCAGATCTATATGCAGTAGAAATTATAAAGGATAGAAATGTTGCTATAAGTACTTTTGAGAAAACTGTTAAAATTGTACCTGATGGGAAATTTGATAAATATTTTGTAATATATGAAATACATCCCACCACAGAGGCAAGGCTTGATTATGTAAAATCATTTGATTTTACATATAAATGAAAATTAATAAAACCTGTATAAATGTTAACAAAATTTTAATAGATATTATTAAAAATTATGGTAATATATTTTAGAGAGATTTTATTTGTTTTTTTATCACTGAATTTGAGGAGGTATTTTTATGGAAATAACATCAGGCAAATATGTAAGTGCACAGCATATGCCAGCCGGTAAATCTGTCAGAAAAGAGGAACATAGTAAAGATGGAGTTGTCCTTGGTTCATCTTTAAAAGACAGTGAACTTTTAAAGGGAGATCAATTGAAACAGATGAAGAGTTCCGGTCTTGGTGCAAATATTGGTGAATTCGTAGGAGGTATTTTCTCCGGAACGTCTCCTGCGGGAACTGCCGGAGCAGTAATAGGTACAGCAGGACTTGCCGGAGCAAGTATATTACTGGGAGCACCTGCCCTTGTTGCAGTCGGCGCAGGAGCAGTCGGTTTTGTAGCCGGTGGTATGGCAGGTTTATGTTATGATTTAAGCCATCATATGTTTTAATAAAAAAATAGAGGTTGAAAGACCTCTATTTTTTATTTATTATGATTTCTTCGGCACTTACCACAGAAAAATTCGGAATTTTTTATGTTAACATCAGAAAAATTCAACAAATATTCGGATTTTCTTGAGCTCTGTAATATTGGTTCACTCCTTCACGACCTTGGAAAACTGGATAAAGATTTTCTCATATCGAAAGAACCGGGATCTCAGATGAAAGATTATCACGGACAGATAATCTTTAAAGATAAAGAGATAATTCCCCTGCCTTTATATGATTTCTTCACAACACCTTTCGGAGAAATCTGCGAATGTCCCCCCATATTCAAAAATTTTTCTCTGTTAAATTTCATATGTTCCCACCATGGATGCACCAAATGCTTTCTCGACGGTAAATGCAGTTATGTGGAAGACCATACTTTAAAAAAATTTTTGCACCTTTCTGACTGTCTTGATACGTCCAACCCATCTGATAAAGGCAAGCAATTTCTTAAGGATATAAAATATTCCGATTTTTTCGGCAAAGAATATTCTCTGGATTATGAAAATTTTTCACTCTTCAGAAAAGAAATTTATTATAAAATGGCATCTGTAATTTCAGAGAGAAAATCACTGGCAGAAAAATCAAATGATCTTGAGAAAATACTGGAAACATATCTGTCAGAAGGCATATGTGAAACAAGAAAATGGGCTCATGACATAGATCTCTACTCACATGGAAAGAGTGTTTCTCTATATTTAAGAATAATACTGTTGAATTATCTTTCAGACGGAATAGTGCCTGAACATTCCGAAGATATAGCATTTAAAATATTTAAAATCTACGGGACTTCTCAGGAAGAACTTTATAGAATATCAGATAAGCTGGCAAAAGAATTTTTTGCTCTTCCGATTTATAAAGACATATATGAAGCTTTATTTTTTGTTCACACCTGTTTCAATGCCTGTAATCTTAAAGGTATAAAATTTGAACTTTCTCAGGAAGTAAATGCTTCTATGAGTCCTGATGAAATAATACCGGGGAATATTTACCCTGAAAAAGGAATAAGTCTTAATCTGAAAGCCTGTTTCGAATATGCCCGTAATTTCTATGTCAAAATCCCTGAAGATATTAAAGATAATTACCATATGGAAGATTTAATCAAAGACATAAAAGCCTGTGTTGACTACGGAACATACTGTGATTTGATTAAAACAGAAGAAAAAATGGCTTCTCTTTTAAGGCATGTAAATAATATAAAAAAAGGTAACGATAATGAAAAATTTTTTCACTATAATGAAAAGCTTGAGGAAATTCAGAAAGAAATAAATTCAATCGGCGGTTCTGCTTCTTTCGAAAAAATATATAACTGGAAAGGCAAATCGGATGCTGCAGCTAAAATATGGGAATTCCTGTCAGTTGTTCTTTCTTCGATTCGTCCTCACGAACCTCTCAATCTGGTAAAATTATGGGGTAAAAAGCATAAAGTAATAAATGAGAAAGCCGTAACAGATCTGGTTCTGAGAAAACAGGTAACGGCAGGAAGATTATTCAGTCTCATAAGAG
>CALARM010001141.1 GCA_937888925.1 uncultured Synergistia bacterium
TCTTCTATTATTCCTACAGCTTCAAGTCCTTCCTGGGCTTTACGTGTTTTAAGTTCCGTAGAAATTTCCGGTAATTTTGATGCAGTTTCTTCTATTTTATTTTTCATCTGATTTATGATTTCTTTTAATTTTTCCGGAGGTAATTTCCCCGATCTTACCTGTTCCACTGCATTCATTAATGTATCAAGATATTTACTGGTGATTCCGAGTTCTGTCAATCCTTCTTTATTTACCAAAATGCTTCAACTCCTTTGTGAATTTTTCAAACAAAATTATTATAACACAGTGAATTTTAACAGGCAAGAAAAATAATAAAGTGAGTAGTTAATCTATCTGTCGTAAAAAAACGCAATCCAAAGAAATTTATTGTAAGCAAATACGTTGAATCCTTTTTTAATTTACTGTATCATAATATGTAGAGGTGATTTTTATGGATATTGTTTTAGGTATGTTTGTACTTTCTATGGGAATCTTATTATGGTTTGGCTGTTATGCCTGCAGGGAAGGGAAAAAACAGGTAGCAGAAGTAGAAGAAAGAACTGATGATTTTAGAAGGATGTGATCATTCTGGAAGAAGAAATTCTTGTTAAGAAAAGTAAAGAGGGAGATTTTGAAGCTTTTGAAGAACTGGTTAAGCTCCATGAAAAATATGTATATAATATAGCATGGAATATGTTGAGAAATCAGGAAGATGCAGAAGAAGTTCTTCAGGAAACCTTTATTAAAGCCTATAATAAATTAAATCAATTTGAAGGGAAAAGTAAATTTTCTACATGGCTTTACAGAATAGCTACAAATGAAGCTCTTATGGTAATCAGAAAGAAGAATCCGGTGCAGGCTGTTTCTCTGGACGAACCGGTTGACGATGGTTATAGAACAAAAATAAGAAGAGAACTTATTGATTGGAAAGAAAATCCGCACGATGTTTATTTAAAAAAAGAGTTGAAAGAAAAAATAGACTATATAATATTTACTCTCCCTGAAGATTATCGCTCTGTTTTTGTCCTCAGAGACATTCAGGGATTTTCAGGAGAAAAGGTAAGTGAAATTTTATCCATTACCATTCCGGCAGTAAAGGCACGGCTCCATAGAGCAAGACTCTATGCAAGAGAAATATTGAATGATTACTTCAAAGAACAGAGGTGAATATAATGGAATGCAGGAAACTTTTATCAGAACTGTCCAATTACATTGATCATGATATTGACCCTGCCATATGTGATGAGATAGAAAAACATATTGACGGATGTTCTCCATGCCAGGTTTTTATAGAAACTCTGAAAGATACGGTGAAAATCTTTAAGGAAAATTGCCCCCAGAAGGATGTTCCGGAAAAAACAAAGAAAAGACTCAGAGAAAAATTAATGGCAATAAAGAAGTGAGTAGTGAGTAAAATTTACTCACTACTCACTTTATTTCAACTGAAATGGGGATTTTTCTTAATTTTATTCAACAGATAAAGAGTCAGAAATATATTGCTTATAATAAGGACAAACAATATTATAAGACCTGGATTATTCATCATAATAGATTTATTCTCCTGACCGGGAACTTTAATTTCCACAGTTTTATCTACCTGTATACCTGACTGGCCCTGTCCGTTTCTGGCATATCTGAGTTGAATAGAAACCTGGGTATAATTATTATACTGTTCATAACTCGTCAGTGAACTTTTAATGCTTGAAATCTGTGAATTTACAAGCTGAGATAATTCTCCCTGAAGATATACCCTGTCATCGCCGGATAAATTTAATTTTTCAATTACTCTGGGACATATATCGGAAAATTTTGTATAGGCGTCAAGGCGTTTTTTATAAGTGTAATAATCATTTGTATAATCAGAAGTTGAAAAATTTGTGTTTTCTACCTGTCCCAGGATTTTCATATCCGAAAGGAAAGAACTGACTTTATCAGGATTTATCCGGACAGTGGCATTACCGGCACCGTTCTGCTGGTTAAAATCAAAATTTGTAAGATTTCCGTTATACTGTTTTACAAGTCCGTAAAGACCATTTTGAGTTTTAACATAATCCTCGATTATAATACTGCAGTTTACATAAGTCTGTACAATTCTTTCATCACTCACAGGTTTTGCCTGAACATATGTAACGCAGAGCAGCAATACGATGCATAAAAATATTATTTTTTTCATTATAATTTACCTCCTCTTTAAGATTTCCTTAATAGTCGATATTTTATGTATTTTATTCCGTTAAATGAAAAATTATTCACTCAAAATAATTTCGACGTCAAAATATCCCAGAGGCTTTTCTTTTCCTGCGGTTTTTCATCCGATAATTCCTGCTGATCTCCGCTTCTTATTATCTTATTCATAGAAAGACTGAAACCTACCATAAGCGATGGCCCCAGTTCTGTGGCAAGTTCTTTATTTACATCATCTACCTTGCTTACAGGCATTTTAAATTTCAGGCATCTGACCCTGAGTTCGTTTTCCACATATTTATCAAAATTCTTAATTATAGATGTGCCTCCCGAGAATATAACAGGAATGGAAGATACTATTTTATATTTTATCTTAAAATTTTCCATAACTGTTATTATATCATTGAGCATTTTCTTTATAAGTCCTGTTACAAGGGTGAAAAGGACAAATTCACTCTCAGTGGCACCTTTCTGTAGATTTAACTTCAAATTTTTCTTTTTTAATTTTTCAGCTTCATCAAAATCCAGTTTCAGTTCCGTAGCTATAGCTTTTGTAAAATCATTTCCTCCTACAGCCAGTGTACTCGTATACCATAGAGAGCCGTCTTTTACGATATTTATAGAAGTGCTTTCTGCTCCAATATCTATAACTGCAACACATTTACTTTTAATATTTTCACTTACAAGAAGATTTATTGCCTGGTTAATTAAAAAGGGTTGAAAATTAATACTTGAAAGGCCGAGACCGCTTTCTTCCACAGTCTGCTTTATACCGTCTACAACCTCTTTTTCGGCTCCACCCACTATTATTTCCATCTTACCTTCCTGTCCCGGAAGATAGGAGTGTATTACCTGATAATCGAGGATAATACCCTGTTTGTAAAAAGGGAAATGCTCTTTTGCCAGTTGAGGCAGAATTTCCTGAAATTTTGTTTCAGCCATTTCTTTTAAAAGGCATGTATAAAAATGTCCTCTGTTTTTGGGAACAGATGTTATAACCTTTGTAGCTTTAATATTATGGTCACCGAAGGTTTTCTTTAACAGACTGCCCAGTTTTTTGGGATTTACTATGAGGCCATTGTTAATTGTACCTTCAGGCGTTGGAATTACAACTATTTTAGCGGGATACATAAAATATCTCTCGTCTATATTCATCTGAACTATTTTAATATACATTGAGCCTATATCTATACCTGCGTATTTACTCAATATATCTCTGATTGTTTCTTTACCCAGAAAAGAGTGTAACTGTACATTTATAATACGTTCCGAAGCAGGTACAACTGTTGCAGTGCCTATCCTTCTTGCCCGTTTCGGCGTTTCGCCTGCAGTTATATCGGGAGGTTTAATATTTGTCTTCTGACTTAATTCCATATACCTGGGAAGAACTTTCGATTTTTCCGAAGGCTTAAAGGGACTTTTACGTACAGGTATTTCTATATATTCCTTTTGCATTAAAGCCTGTTTCATCTCTGTAGCTGAACGGAACCTTCTGGATGTGTCAGATTCAAGGGCTTTACTGATTATATTTTCCATATGAAGAGATATTTCAGGTCTTAATTTTGTAACAAGTGAGAATTCAAGAGATTCTC
>CALARM010001142.1 GCA_937888925.1 uncultured Synergistia bacterium
AGTTCTTTATCTTCAAAAGAAAAATAGTCTTTCAGTTTTCCTTTAATACGCAGTACTGCTCTTGTATGAAGCTGTGATATACGAGATTCCGAAAGATTAAGAACCTTTGCTATTTCCTTTAAAGTAAGCTCTTCATAATAGTAAAGGGTTATAACCAGTTTTTCTTTTCCGGGAAGTTCATCAATTGCACTGCCCATAGTTTTAACAAATTCCTTCCTGTCAAAAACACCTTCAGGGGAAAGTTCTGTACCCTGATAAACATCTTTAAAGGTTTTACCGTCTTCACTGCTTGAAAGCCATGCATCAAGGGATAAAACTGCAGTACTGCCAAGATTACTTAATAATTTATCCAGTTCTTCTATATTCATACGTAAATGTCCTGCCACTTCATCCATAGTGGGAGGTCTGCCAAGTAATCCTTCAAGCTGTGTTAAAGTATCTTTGAGCTCTCTGGATTTTCTGCGAAGAGATCTCGGAGCCCAGTCAAAAGAACGGAGTGCATCCAGTATGGCACCTCTTATACGAAAACTGGCATAAGCCCTGAAATCTGTTTCTCTGGAAATGTCAAAAGTTTCTATTGACTGAATTAATCCGAGTATTCCATCATTAATTATATCTTCTATCATTATATAACCTGGAAGATTAATTGCCATCCTGTGGGCAATATATTTTACCAGGGGAATATGTTCTAAAATTAAAGCTTCTTTTGCTTTATGGCACCCTTTTTCCTTAAAATCCTTCCAGTATTTCTCTGATGACATTACAAAGAATCCTTTCTTTTGTTCCAGATGCTATGATTTTCTTTCTATAATAGTTTTTATTCTTTCTATAAGCTCCATCGGTTTAAATGGTTTGCACATATAACTCTCTGCTCCCAGGGTAAAGCCTTTCTCTACATCTTTACTATCGGCGCTGACAGTGAGAAACATTATCGGTATATTTGCCATTTCAGGATTTTCTTTTATTTTATCACAAACTTCCCATCCTGTCATTTCAGGCATAACTACATCAAGAATTATTAAATCAGGATTACCTGTTTTTCTTATTGTTTCTATAGTTTTAGGCGCTTCCTGAAGGGTTGTCACTTCATAACCACTGTCCTTTAATATTACTTCGAGTAAACTACAGAGCTGTGGTTCGTCATCTACTATAAGAATTTTTTCTTTCACAAATAATACCTCCTGTGCAGGAGCGTGAAGTGTGAAGAGTGAAGCGTGAAGGTACGTAATAATCACGCGTCACGCGTCACGCGTCACGCATTAATTATAACATTTTTCTGTCCTTCTTCGATAGATACCATACTTCTGGCTTCGACCCTCACTTCCGGTATAACCTCTGAAAAGGATATTACTGACACATTGGGAAGAACTCTTTCTATGAGTCTTTTCAGATGAACCCTGGCACCTGATGTGCACAGTATGATAGGCTGTACACCTTCCAGTGATATTTTTTCTATTTCCTTAAGAAGAGAATTATAAAACTTCTGAAGCCACCTTGGATCTACTACGGAATACGGATCTGACTGAGATTTTGTAGCGAGATCCTGTATGGTTCTCTCTATCTGAGGATCGACTGTAATTACACTTAAAGCACCGTCTCTCTGATGTTGCTGACATATAACCCTTGATAATGCCTGTCTTGCATATTCTGTTAGCATATCGGTATTTTTATTGGTTGCCGCCCTATCAGCTATTGTTTCAAGAATCAACAATAAATTCCTTATTGGTACTCTTTCCCTGAGCAGATTCTGCAGAATCTTCTGAACTTCTCCTATATTCATAACTTCAGGTATAATTTCATCTACTACTACAGGATTACTTTTCTTAATATTATCTACAAGCATTTTTGTCTGTTCCCTTGTAAGGATGTCAGGGGCATGGGATTTTATAGTTTCTGTCAGATGTGTTACAATAACAGAAGTAGGATCTATTACTGTATATCCCTTTGCCTCTGCTTCAATCTGCTGGGCTTTTGTAATCCATGTTGCAGGAAGTCCGAAACTTGGTTCTTTTGTTTTTATTCCGTCTACCGGTTCATCTACGGCACCGGGATTTAAAGCCATAAGACGGCCAACCATTACTTCTCCGGAGGCAACCTCTATATCATATATCTTTATAGAATAGCCGCTGGGCTTTAGTCTTATATTATCTCTTATTCTTATGAGAGGTATTATAATTCCCAGATCCAGTGCACACTGACGGCGAAGAGTACTTACCCTTTCCAGTAAATCTCCTCCCTG
>CALARM010001143.1 GCA_937888925.1 uncultured Synergistia bacterium
TTTTACCAAATCATGAAAAATGGAAACACTTTTTTCAAAATCTTAAATTTGTTGTACTCGATGAATTGCATACATACAGGGGTATATTCGGCTCAAATATTGCTCACCTCTTAAGGCGTTTCAGAAGAATTTGCCACCATTACGGCAGTAATCCGCAATTTATATGTTCTTCCGCTACAATAGCCAATCCTGTTGAACTTGCAAAAGAACTTACCCTTCTGGATTTTGAACTTATAGGAGAAAGCGGTGCTCCTTCCGGAGAAAAAACCTTTCTCTTCTGGGAACCGGCCCAGGAAGAAGGGCCGGGGAGAAGTATAAATACGGAAGCAAGCCTTCTCCTGTACCATCTCATATCATCAAATGTAAGGACAATAGTATTTACCAGGACAAGGGTTCAGGCTGAAATAATAATGAAAACCACACAGGATTTGCTTTCAGGCAGTCATTCTTCTCTTGTAGACAGAATTACTTCCTACAGAGCAGGATATGTGCCTGAACTAAGAAGAAGAATAGAGAGGAAACTTATATCAGGAGAAATTCTCGGAGTAGTAACTACTAGTGCACTGGAGGTCGGAGTAGATATAGGTTCCCTTGATGCCTGTGTCATAGTTGGTTTTCCGGGAAGTATTATGAGTGCATGGCAGGAAGCAGGAAGAGTTGGAAGAAGAACAGGTTCGTCAATAGTAGTAATAATTTCATCCAATTCTCCTCGCGATCAGTATTATCTCCATCACGGAAATGATTTCTTCAATTCAAACTATGAAACATGTACTATAGATACTGATAATCCTTATATAATAGACGGTCATCTGAGATGTGCATCATACGAACTGCCACTTTCAGAGGATGACGAATATTATTTCGGCAGTTCTCTCTTACCTTTTATCAGGGCATACAGTGAGAAAAACTATTTATTTTATAAAGACCATAAGTTTCACTGGAATATAGATAACTATTATCCTGCAGAGGACCTTCATTTACGTTCTTCTTCCAATGAAAACTATGAAATAGTGAATAATTCCCCTCCATATAATACACTCGGATACATATATAAAAGAAATGTACATTTTTATTTTCATTCCCATGCCATATATATACATCAGGGTGAAACCTTCAGGGTTCTGGAACTTGATGATAAGAAGAAAAAAATCTATGTAGTGGGAGATGAAGCAGGATATTATACAAAACCGCAGATTATAACAGAAGTTCAAGTATTTCCTGTTAAAGAAAGTATATTTAAAGAAATTTATTGCGGAAAAATTAAGATTAAAGAAAAATGTACATCATACAGACAGATAGAATTAATTACAGGTAAGTATTTAAAAACAGTACCTCTCAATATTGAAGGCTCTGTCATGGAAACGACCGGTTTCTGGTTTACCCTGTCAGACTCCATACAGAAAACTCTCAGGAATGCAGGTCTTGAAATAAGCGGAGGACTTTACGGTACAGGTCATATTATCTCCTTTATTATCCCTGTATTTAATCTATGTGAGACAGGCGATATTGGAACTGCAGTAAATCCTTTTCATCCTGCAACAGGCAAACCGACCGTATTCATATATGACACATATCCGGGAGGCACAGGATATGCTTTAAAAGGAGCCAGATTATTTCCCCTTATTATAAATCAGGCTTTTGATCTGGTAATGAGATGTAAATGTGAAAACGGATGCCTCAAGTGTATTTATTCATCTACAAGTCCTTATCCTGAGAATTATCTGAATAAAACTGCCACACTGTTTATACTTGAAGGATTGAAAAAAGAACTCAGGACAGTGACCAGTGACCAGTGACCAGTGACCAGGTTATTATATATACAACGTAATGTTTATCTTTCACTTTTCACTTTTCACTTTTCAAGATTCACCAAAATCTCTTTCCATTTCTTCAAGCACTTTCTGTTTACATACAGGGCAATATGTATGGGATAATTCCATACCGGATTTTTTACAGACATATTTTTCCAGTGTCATCCAGTCACCGCTTCCATGAACTTTTCCTGTATCATCTCTTATTTGTTTACATACACTGCATACAGGTAATATTTTCTCATAGATTTTTATTTTTCTTCTGAGAGCCTGTTTCTCAAGTAAACCTGCTATCTTAAAATAAATTTCCTCATCTTCACATGGTTTCAACAGGTAATCATCTGCATCAAATCTGAGTGCTTCTATGGCAGATGTAATATCTCCGTAACCGGTCAGTATGATAACCATAATTTCACTGTCAATTTCTTTTGCTTTCCTGAGAACGTCAAGGCCTCCTGCCTGTTCCATAACGAGGTCAGTAATGACTAAATCTATATGCTCTTTTGATAAAATGTTAATACCTTCTTCGCCGCTGTTTGCAGTAATAACACTGTATCCTTTGTTCTTAATTGATAAAGCCATAGCTTTTAAAATCAGCCGATCATCATCAACTAACAGTATATTGTATTTATTCATGGTAATTCTCCTTTTTGTTATTTCCGTATTCCTTCTGCTTGATTGGCAGGGTTATAACAAATTCCGCTCCTCCACCTTTAGCATTTCTTGCCTCTATAGTACCTTTATGTTCTTCAATAATACCATGACATATAGTGAGCCCCACACCCATACCCATTACTTTTTTTCTTGTATAAAAGGGATCAAAAATCTTCTTCAATTCCTCTTCATTTATGCCGGGACCGGTATCCCTGATTTTAATTATAACATGCTTTTTTTCAAAATCTGTTTCTATGAATATTTTATTTTTATTCGATGAAATGCTCATTGCATCTATAGCATTATTGATGAGATTTACAAAAACCTGTCCTAATTGCTGGGGGGAACCTATAATAACAGGCATTTTTTCCGATAGATTAAGGGCAATTTTTACAAAATTTTTCTTTAAATAACTTTTCAAAAGTGAAATTGTATTTTCTATAATTTCATTTATATTTACCGGCTGTTTTTTCTCCTTTCCGGGACGATTGAGATCGAGAAGATTTTTAACTGTGTCTCTGATACTTGCAAAAGCGTCTCTCAGGATCTCAATATTATCTGAGAGATAATCATCATCTTTATATTTATGTTTGAGATTACTCAATAAAACCGTTATTGCCTGAAGAGGCGAATTTATTTCGTGGGCAATTGAAGCAGCCAGCTGGCCTGTGGCAGCAAGACGTTCACTTCTTATCAGTTGGTCCGTTGCTTTCGTAAGTGCTGCCGTACGTTCTGCTACGAGATATTCGAGGCGCTCTCTATATTTCTTAAGCTCCTCTTCTGCCTGTTTCCTTTCCAGGGCATGGACAAAAATTTCTCCCACCATTTTCAAAAGCTTTATGTCTTCTTCTTTCCATATTTTTTCACTTTTTTCAGAATAAAGGCCGAAACAGCCGGTCTGACTATTACTGAACCTGAGAGGAATAGTAAGTACGGATTTTATACCGGAAGATTGAAGCAATGCTTTTTCCATGCCAGTTTCCCCGTCAAAAGCCAGAACAGAAGATATATAAAGATGATCAAACTTTTTAAGTTTTTCCGTATCACTGAATATCGGTTCGAGAAACACCATATTTGCACCCGGTTTTACATCATTGTTACACCATTCATATATAAGTTCAAGTTTTTTGTAATCACTTGAATAAAGGCTTATAAAACATCGATCAACTCCCACAAATTCTCCTATGGACTGAAGGGCACAGATTATTTCTCTGTCAAGTTGAGGGAAAGGAAGATTTATAAAATAACTTGAAATAATTGTTGCCAGTTCTTCCATGGCAATTCTGTCATGGAGAGCTTCTTCCGCCTGTTTTCTCTCTGTAATATCCTGAACAAGTCCGTCATAAGAAAGGAG
>CALARM010001144.1 GCA_937888925.1 uncultured Synergistia bacterium
TTTTTCACTGTAAAAGACACTGTTGTTCCCTTATCTGTCTCTTCTACTTTCTGTGACGGATGTTCTCTGCGAAAGGCAAATTTTTTCTTTATTTTTTCTCCTTCCGGGCCGGTAAATCTTATCTTTACAGGTGTTTCACAGGCTTCATCTTCAGACCAGTCCCACCTGTGAGGCGGTTTTATCTGAGGATTTTCTGGAAGTTCTTTTCTTTCCCTGTCTGTAATATGTTCTTCTTTTATATGAATTATTTGATTTACTGAAAAACTTTTTATTTTCCTGTCTTTCAAACAGAAAGCTCTTATATACCATTCATGATCATGATAGAGAAGAGCATAAGGGACTATCTGTCTTTCTACTGTATTATTTTTATATGTAGGCATATAGGTTATGGAAATTTTCTTTTTATTTTCTATGGCATCATCTATCTGTTTAATTAAATCATTGAGATTGCTTTTTATATCAGGCCCTGAAAATTCTACAGGTTTATTCATCTTTTCCCTGCATGCCTTCGTAAAATATTTCCTGAGCTTTTTTGCTATGCCGTCCAGATTTTTAAAGGGACTTCCTTCTTCCTGTCCATGATATTTTATAGCCAGATAAAGTGCTTCTATTTCCTCCGCTTCAAAGGCAGGAAATTTTACATCCGAAAAAAGTCTGTATTTTTTGTCTTTATAGATAATATCAAATCCTTTTTGTTCCCAGGCGTCATAGGATTTTCTTATTTCCTGAATATATTTCTTTACGGCAGGGACAGAACAGGATAATTGCTTTGCATAGTCTTCTGCCGATTGATTGTCCTGAATTAAAAACATAAACAGCAGTTTAATAATATTCTGAACCCTGTTGTGCTTTTTAAGACTTTTTCTTGTGAATGTTACTTCCGTCATAAAATTTCCTCCGTAGATTGAAAATGATTTATTTGAAAAATAAATTCTAAGGTGGATACGACGTCGTTTCAGCGAACTGGTATAATTACAGTATGATGATATATGACACAGGGGGATAAATGGATTATGATTACTATATATTATAACATTAAATAAAAAATCCTTCTGTCATATGTCATAATAATAAAAAAGAAAGGATGATTTTTATGAAAGACCCTGTTACCCTGTGGGACTTCTGTCAGACCCAGAAGAGATGGAATTCTAAAGGGAGAGTTCTCTGCAGCAGAATACTTAATTTTATCTGCAGACATAAGTACAGAAATATCCTGGTAAGTAAAAAAGACGAAATTCTGAAGAGATTTAAAGAAAATGACCACGTCCTTTACAGATGGTCTCTGAACAGTTCCTATGTGGATTATGTGGCAGGAAACCTGCTGATAGACAGTGATGAGCTTCTCTCATTTCTTAAAGACAAATGCTTTGACCCTGGTGTGACTTATAATCCTGACAGATATACAAGAAATGACTGGTTTTTTAATATAGCAGGAATAGAAACAGATGACAGATTAAAATCTGCCGGAACGACGGAGAAGAAAAGCTATGTCATATCTGAAACAGGCGTGAAAGTATTTAAAGATTTCAGA
Organism: uncultured Synergistia bacterium; assembly: GCA_937888925.1. Next base: position 1,532 of record CALARM010001144.1, read on the forward strand.
GATAACCTTATTACAGACAGGGATGAAGAAGAGGTAATAAAACAGGGAAATTCCTGGCTTTACAGCAGAGGCAATGTAAAAGGCCTTTCCTATCTGGGAAGTGAAAATTCCGAAGATGCTCTTACATGGAATGTTTTCAGAACTTTGATGAAAGAACCTTTAGAGAAATGGTTTTCAGAGTTATTTCCTGTAAGAATAGATAAAGATGAAATAGTGAGATTTCATTTCTGGAAGGAATTTTCTCCTCCGCCGCAGAGACCTGTTCCTGAAGGAAATACCCATGTAGATTTAGCAGTGGAGACTGAGAAAAAATTAATCTTTGTGGAAGCAAAATATAAGAGTGAAATAAGTGACCGTACAAGTCATGACAGTGAAAGGGATCAGATTATAAGGAACATCGATGTCGGTAGTTATGAAGGACAGGTAAAAGGTAAGGAATTCTTCTTTATACTTCTCGTGCCGAAAAGTAATAAACTGTCTGTAGAAAAATTTTTCTGCTACCGTGATAACCCTGAGATGATAAAGGAAAAACTTCCTTATAGAAAAGACCCGGATTTTTCATGTTTTAAAGACCATATGCATATTATCTACTGGGAAGATATAAGAGACCTGGCCGGAAAACTTGGTCTGACAGAGCTTTATCTTTACTTGAAGGAAAAATTTCCTTTATGAACTGACCGTAAGTATTTAATGGGATATCTCATCCCGTCACGCGTCACGCGTTACGCGTCACGATTGCAGAAAGGCTATTTTATGACAGATCTTTTATCTTTATATAAACTTAACAGATTACATCTAAAACCTCGATTAAATAAGATACCTCTGAAATTGAAAGATTTCAGATGGGTAGACAGGCGTCTGTGTACATTACATTGTGATAGCAGACAGATGTCTTTTTACAAACCTTCAGGGGAAGACGATGATCCTGAAATAGAAGATTTTCCCTGCGGTCTATCTCTTCCGCGAATAAGAAAAAAAATCAGAGTAAGGAGGCTTATTATGAAAAAACAATTGAGAAACCCTTATTTATCCGGCATTCTTTCTGCCATATTGCCCGGCACGGGACAGATTTATAACCAGGAAATAGTAAAAGCATGGATTGTCCTTTTACTCTTTCTCCTTCTCGGAGGGACAGTAATAGGAAGTTTTATTGTATGGATTTACGCCATAGTGGATTCATACAGGACTTCCGAACATATTAACAGAGGCAGAAAAAGACTTTCTCTGGAAAGAAATTCTTCTCTTGCCGCACTGAGTTCCATCGTATGCGGATGGGGACAGATCTATAATGACCAGCTATTTAAAGGCATCACTATGATGGCCTGTTTCCTCTTTTTTGCCCCTACCGGCATAGGAGCATTGATTATGATAGCTTACAGCATCTTTGATGCCCGTTACAGTGCGGAAAAGATTAACTCCGGAGAAATAGAACCTCCTCTTATCAAATCCATTATTATGAGCAGAATAGATGATTTGTACAGAAATAACCCTGATATGGCAGCTTCAAAAGAATCTGTTATATCACCTGCCACAGAGAGACTTGTTCTGTCCATGAATAAAGGAGATTATGAGAGAGCACTGTTTGAAGGAAAGAGCAGCCTGTCTGCCGGAGGAGCTGAAGACAGTGAATTACATAAGAAAACAGGTAAAGCCTGTCTTTATGCAGGCAATTACGGTTTCTCCGTACTTTCCTTTATCCATGCCCTTGAACTGGGAGACAGCACTTCAGAATTATACAATAATCTCGGCTGTGCTCTTCTGTCTTACGGAAAAAGTAATGATGATATATCCTGTCAGGATATGGCAGAAAAATATTTTTCCCTTGCACTGGAAAAAGACGGTAATTGCCATCAGGCAGAAATAAACCTGATAAACCTCCTTATAATAAAGGGAGAATTTACTGAAGCTTCAGAAAGGTGTGATTCTTTACTGGAACATGATCGGTCTCTATGGCAGGCAAATCACTGTATGGGAGTTATTTCTTTTATGAAGGGAGAAAAAATAAAAGCAAGAGAACTGTTTCTGGACATAGTAAAGAAACATTCCGAAGCATGGGAGAGCAGGGTGTTTCTGGGCCGTATCTGCGAGGAAGAAGGTGCTTTCGGACAGGCTCTTTCTATGTATGAAGAAACAGTAAATATGTCTCCGCCGCCTGTCGTAAAAAAAGGACTGACAGGAAGAATTAAAAGACTCTCGTCACCTGAGAGAAAAATATTCAGAATGGTTTTTAAAGAAAAGGAGGTTAAAGCAGTTGACAAATAATGTATTAAATAGTATCATTTGATACA
>CALARM010001145.1 GCA_937888925.1 uncultured Synergistia bacterium
TCACTGTAATTGTAATTTTCTGTCTTTCTATTTTTATGTTTATTAATTTCACAGGCTGCGGGGCCATTGCGGCTATTGTAAGTGCAGTCTTCGGTTCCCAGGGAGGGTTTGTTTTTGTGCCCTTTCTAAGTGATAAGACTCTTTCTAGTGAGGAGACAGGGAAACTCCCCGGTATGATAATGCTTTATACGAATAAACCTCCTTCCAGTTATAAGTCTATTTCCGGGGCTACTGTATCTATTGAAGGAAGTTCTGTTACTACTAAAGAAGACGGTTCTTTTGAAATGACAGGTCTTGCAACAGGTACAAAAGTTTTGAAAGTAGAACATCCTGAGTATGTTTCCATAGAACAGGAAGTTCCTGTAAGTGATCCTAATTCTTCCGGTTCTTCTTTCAGTAATTTCAGAATTAAACCTGATAGTTTACTTTCTCCGATTGGTGTAGGCGGGACTTTTCAGTTCAGTGCCTTTGGAGATGGCAGTAACGGCCCTGTTGAACCTTCTGCTACCTGGTCGGTAGAAGGAGACATAGGAACAGTAAGTTCTACCGGTATTTTTACCGCTACAAAAGCAGGAAAAGGAATTGTAAAAGCTGTAAGTGGTTCCAGCAGTGCTCAGGTGGATGTTACCGTTGTAGATGGACATGGTACTGTTTATGGGAAAGTGACATCTGCAGGTCAGCCTTTCCCCGGTGCTGTGGTAAGGGTAAATAATACATCTCAATATGCGGTCAGCGACGGAAATGGAAACTACAATCTTCCCGGCACACCTGCATCATCGGTTACAATTACTGCTACTGCCGGTAATAGCCAGACTGTTTCCGTAAATGTGACGGTACCTCCTGATGGACAGGTGGAAGCAAATCTTGCTTTTTCTATAGTAATACCTACTTCTACTCCTGCAGGTACAGCTCTTATTCCTACTGTTACGATTACTCCCGGAGGGCCGACTCTGACGCCTACGCCTACAATTACGCCTGGAGGGGCAATCTTGACACCTACACCTACAATTACACCTGGCGGTCCGACTTTAACACCTACACCTACAATTACACCTGGAGGGCCGACTTTGACTCCTACTCCTATTCCATCGAAATCATGGGGGGGCAATGTAAGAGTAGATGATTCATCAGGAAGCACTTCGTCACAGTCTCCAGGCATAGCAGTAGACTCATCAGGTAATGCTTATAGTGTATGGCAGGATTATAGAAATGGAACTAAGGGAGATATTTATTTTTCCTATCGTTCTACTGGAGGTAATTGGACTACAAGTTCAATAGTTAGTTTAGCCTCAGAATATACTAGTAGTTCACGTATAGCAGTAGATCCTTCAGGTAATGCTTATATTGTATGGACTGAATTGCTAAATACTATACCTAAATTTTATTTTTCCTATCGTCCTACCGGAGCATCATGGAGTTCAAAAGTGAGAGTTGGGAATACACCAGATGCAAAAAGGGTAGGTAGCGGAGACATAGCAGTAGATAAATTAGGTAATGCTTATGCTGTTTGGGACGATAATAGAAATGGAAGTTCAGATATCTATTTTTCTTATCGCCCTGCAGGTGGCTCTTGGATTACTGACGTTAGAGTTGATGACGACTCTACTGGGCGCGATCAAAATACTCCACGAATAGCAGTGGATTCATCAGGTAATGCTTACGCTGTGTGGCGTGATTTAAGAGAAGGTTCCAGAGATGATATTTATTTTTCCTATCGCCCTTCTGGAGGTAACTGGCAACCTAACCTAAAAGTCAATGACTATATAGGAACATCCATTTACGTATCACCCCCATGTATAGCGGTAGATTCATCAGGCAATGCTTATTGTGGATGGGGAGACAGTAGAACAGGAAACTATGATGCCTATTTTTCCTATCGTCCTGCAGGTGGTTCTTGGAGTGCTAATGTTAGAGTAGATGATGCTTATAGTGGTACATTTGCTGGAGAGCCAGATATAGCAGTAGATATATTAGGTAATACTTATGCTATTTGGACTGATGATAGAAATGGTAGCAAAGATATCTATTTCTCTATAAGACAGTAAGAGCTGAACCGGGATTTTCGGGATTAAAGGATTACTAGAATTTTATATTTACAGATTGAATATCCTGAAGCCCGGTTCTGAAAAAAGATGGACTATGAAAAAAAAGAAACTTCTCACTGAATACCATAATTAACTTGATAAAAATGTCGAAGAGATAGCCCCTATTCTTTCGAAGGATTTAATTACCATTGAAGGGGGAATAGAATTCCTTCACATTTTCCATAAAAAACTCTTCTCCGAAAGGCTCATGGGAATAAGGAAATATATACTCGCGGAAATAGCCTTTATAACAAGTTTTATTAAATTATTGTCCGGCAAATCGTGCCGGCCCGGCAGCTATCTCATAAAAATCAAATAAGTAATAATAAATATATATAGATTGTTTAAGTTTTGGGAAAATTGTAATTTTTTAGCTCTTTATATAATTTAAAGAAAAGGAGATATGTAAAATGAAAAAATATATAATAACAGGTTTTTCAGGCCTTATATTAATATACCTTTTTATACTTATATCAGGATGTGGCGGTGGTAGTTCCACTTTTATACCAGATTATTCAGTCCCTGCTGCCACACCCACCAGTCAATCAGGCACTATATCCGGCACCATTACAAATGCCCTTGACGGAACTCCCATTTCCGGAGCAGAAATTAAATCAAACAATCAAATAATAGCCACTTCTGACAATAATGGCTATTACCAATTTCAGGGAGCAAATGGTCAGTTGTCTATATCGGGTGGAACTACAGAAAGAAACGTATATTACTCTTCTGTTTCTCCAATAAAAAATATCAGTCTTATCCCAAATACTATAAATTCAGATAATTACTGGGCTTATTTTAAATGGAACAATGAACAAAAGATAAGAAATTGGAAAAATAAACCCAATTTCGTAATATATACATACACCATCGATAACAACAATCGAGTTTCTCCGGAAATAATAGATAAAACAACATCTATAATACAAAATAAACTCGGACATTTTCTTTCATATAATCCAAATATTGAAATCAGAGATACCCAACCACAGGCTGATCCGGAAGTGAAAATAAACAATAACAACTTTGCCTATCTCACTAATGGCAAAGTTGCCATTAGTTTTATTAACCATTTGGAAAACTCCAGTGGGAAAGGCAACTCTTTTATAGGAGATGATGGTTTTTTGAATGGTGGCGGTGTCACAATCACTACCTACGGGACAACCATTTCTAAATTAGATTACATATTACTGCATGAACTGGGTCACGCAGTAATGCACTGGTATCACCCATTTGAGAATAGTAACAATACCGAACCAAGCATAATGAACTACGACCCCCAGTATGTAGATTTTACAGAAATGGATATGAAAATCTGGAAAATTCAACAAAAAAGACCTACAGGCAGTTATTTCCCAGACAACGACCCGGAAGGAACAGAAAGTTATTCTTCTAAAAAAATGTCTATACCCGGTTTGAAAAAACAATTAGAAATAATACATTCTGACTGTTTTTGAAAATACCATTAATGAGCAGGTTTTTTACCTGCTCATTTTTGATGACGCCCTGCATGCCTCGTCACTACGGGATAACATTTTTTCACGATATAGTCTTAAAGAAATATAAAAAAATAAATAAAAATTTTTTTGGAAAATTGCAATTTTTTGACTCTTATATTATAGAGTGATCTTTTTTAGAAAATAAAGATAGTTTTATGTGTTTTTTGACAGGAGGTGGTCAGCTGGTTTTTTACTCTGATTGGAATTTCGAAGTGGAAGAAACTTCAGTTTCTGCCTGGGAAAATTGAGAAGGAGTATATTTTATATGGACAATGAAAATCCTTATGTATTTATAGAAACAAATAAAGGTCTTATGAAAGTGGAGCTTTTTTTTAATGATGCTCCGGAAACTGTCAGAAATTTCATCAATCTCGTTGAAAAAGGATTTTATAATGGCCTTACCTTTCACAGAGTAATAGATGGTTTTATAATTCAGGGAGGATGTCCGAATGGTAACGGTACAGGAGGGCCCGGTTATACAATAAAATGTGAAACAGAAAGAAATCCCGGAAAACATCTGAGAGGTTCTCTTTCTATGGCCCACACAGGGAAAAAAGACACAGGAGGAAGTCAGTTCTTTATATGCCTTTCACCACAGGAACATCTGGATGGTAAACATACTGTATTCGGATGTGTAGTGGACGGTTTTGACGTAATAGATGCCATAACTGCGGGGGACAGGATGAAATATCTTACAGTGCTTAAAAAAGTAAATAATACTGTCGTGAATAGAGAAAATCCTCCCTCTGAAATAAAAAGACAGGAACAGAAACCTTTTTATTTACTGTCTATTATGTCAGGTTTTATATTAGCAGTTATTGCTGCTTTTATCTGGGCAGGTGCTGCTATTATCTTAAATAAAGTTTATTCCATACTGGGGGCAGGTATAGGATACTGTATCGGCAGTACAATGGCACTCTGTTCCAGAAAAACAGACATAATTATCCAGATTATGGCAATCATTTTTACAATAGGAAGCATAATAACAGGTAATACAATATACTACTATGATGTTCTCAGCCAGGAAGGTGTAATAACATTTTTTGATGTTCTTCTTAATTATCACCTTATTGTTGTGGCCGATCCATTTTCATTTATATTTTCTATGGGCTGTGCTCTGCTGGGCATAGCTTATTGCATAAAAACCATGAAAAATTAAATTTAGAAAGGGCCGTTTACGTTTAAAAAATTAGAGAGTGGAGGATGGAAAATATATGACCTGTAAGAGGTTTTGCTTTTTTATAATGTTGTTTCTAATAATATTTAAAATTTCTTCTGCCAGATGTGAAACTGTTATAGATCTGATTGATAAAGGGCATGAACTATATAATCAGAAAAAATATAATGAAGCCATAGTTTTTTATAACAGAGCTCTTGAACTTAATCCTGACTCTATTGATGCCCTTTATTACAAAGGACTCGCTTTAAATAAAAAGGGAGAATATGAAGAAGCGCTTTTATCGCTGGAAAAGGTTTTAAAGCTGAATATCAGTCATATAGATGCTCTTAATAACATGGGACTCGTTCTGACATTTCAGGGAAAATATGAGGAAGCATACAATTACTATAATAAGTCTGCAGGCATTAACCCACAAAATACTGAAACTTATATTAAAAAAGGCTTTACTATGAGTGTAGAGGGAAAGTATAAAGAAGCTATTGAATGTTATGACAGAGCTCTGGAGATAAATCCCGAAGAAAGTGAGGCTCTGGTAGATAAAGGCTTTGTTCTGGTTCTTTCAGATAATTTTGAAGCAGCTTTTAAGTGTTTTGACAGAGCCCTGGAGATTAACCCGGGTGACATGTGGGCTTTAAATAATAAGGGTCTGGCTTTTTATGAAGAAGGCAAATATGTAGAAGCTCTTAACACCTTTGATAAAATTCTTGAGATAGACCCGACTTATGCTTATGCCTGGAAAAATAAAGGAGATATTTTATATTTTCTTACAGACTATGATGAAGCCTTCAGATGTTATGATAAATCATCCACATTTGATCCTTATTACACTAAAAGAGTTCTGAATAGCACAGGTTTGAGTTTGTATTTTCAGGATAAATATGATGAAGCTATAAAATTTTACGATAAGGTTCTGGCATATGACAGTAAATATGGTCAGACCTGGTGTAATAAAGGCAATGCTTTATATGATTACGGAATAACAATCAATAATAAAACCATTCCGAATGTGGCCAGTGAAATAGAAGCCTTTGATTGCTATGACAGGGCTCTGGAAACTGATTTCGATTATACAATGAATAACCTGGTCGAAAAAATTCATACATTAAATTTTAAAGGAAAAGATAATGAAGCCCTTATATTCTGTGATAAAATTTTAAAATTTGATCCTCATAATAACATCATATTACATCTAAAAGGGAATATTCTTTCAGATGCCGGGAAATATGATGAAGCCCTGAAATGTTTTGATATGGTTTTTTCGCAGAACAATAAAGAACTTTGCTATAGTAGAGCATATTGTTTCTATAAACTTAAGAAATATGATGAAGCCATGAAATTTTTAGACATGGCTCTGGAAATTGACCCTGAATATATAGATGCTATTTATTGCAGGGGAAATGTATTATTTGCCAGGGGTAAATATGATGCATCTCTTAATTGTTATGATAAAGCTTTTAAAAATGATTGTAAAAAATGTGCAGCTATTTTAAATAACGAGGGTTTTACTCTTGCCAATCAGGGTAATTTTGAAGAAGCTCTTAAATTTTTCGATAAAATTTTATCTTATGACGAAAAAAATACTGAAGCATGGTGTAACAGGGGATATACTTTCTATCTTCAGGATAAATGGGATGAATCTCTGGATTCTTACGGTGAATCTCTGAAGATTGATACTTCATATACGGTAAATATTTTGACCGGTACTATTAATAATTTATATATACCTGAAAAATATAATGTTGGGCTCAGGTTTTATAATAAAATACTGGAATTAGATCCACATAATACTGTTATATGGTGTGCCAGAGGAGATGCTTTATATAAAACAGGTAAGACTGAAGAAGCTTTTTATTCCTATGATAAAGCTTTAACCCTGGATTCTGAATATACCATTAAGGTTTTAAGTAATAACGGTAACATATTATTTAACAGTGGTGAAATTCATGAAGCTCTGAGATTTTATAACAGAGTTATGGAGATTAAACCATGTGACAGTAATACTCTTTATAATATGGGACTTATCTACAGCCAGACAGATTCCGAAAAAGCTCTTCAGTATTTTGATAAATTTCTTCAGATTTATCCTGATAATCCCTCTGCTCTGGAAAGAAAAGGATGGATATTTAATAATATCGGCAGAAAAGTAGAAGCTATTAAATATTATGTCAGTTCCATAGAAAATTATTCTTTATTTATGGAAAGGGATACATTGATTAAATGGTGTGATGCACTTTTAAAAATTGATTCTTGTAATATATCAGCTCTTTCTAAAAAAGCCATGGCTCTTTCTATAGATGGCAAAAGTTCAGAAGCAGATAAATTATACGATAGAGCCTTTTCTCTTTCTCCAGATGATTGCAGAATATGGAAAAGCAAGGGTGATGCATTGAATTACCTGAAAAACTACGAAGAAGCTCTTGAGTGTTATGATAAAGTTTTAGTATTTGATCCTCTGAATAGTTCTGTTCTTAAGGAAAAAGGATATATTTTATATATTCATGGCAGGTATAAAGATTCCGCGGAATGTTATAATAAAGCTCTTGAGATTGATCCGAATAATGCTTATCTATGGTGTATGAAAGGAAATGTCCTGAATTCAGATAAGAATTATAGTGAAGCAATTAATTGTTATAAAAGAGCTATGGAAACGGATTCAGGTGAAGTTCTGAATAATATATACAGAAATAATATAGGAAAATCTCTCTTAAGTCAGGAAAAATACCCGGAAGCCTGTAACTGGTATGATAAAGCCCTGGAAGTTAATAATTCTTATCCTTATTTCTGGTTCGGTAAAGCAGAGGCTTTATATAAATCTGGTAAATATGAAGAAGCCATAAAATGTTATTATAAAGGTCTCGAAATTAATCCTTCTTATTCAGGCGGGTGGAATAGTCTCGGTTTAATTTTATCTGAAAGTGGAAATTATGCAGAAGCTATGGAATGTTTTAACAGAGCTATAAGCCTCTCAAATTCGCCTGCCCGGTTCAATAAAGGTGGTATTCTTGTTATATATGGTAAATATGAAGAAGCACTTAAATGTTATGACGAATCCCTTAAATTCCTTCCCGAAGAAACTATTATTCTGACCAATAAGGCATATGTTCTCTGTGAACAGAATAAATATAAAGAAGCACTGGAATATTATGAGAGAGCTCTCAGTATTAATCCAGAAAACAGCAGGGCATGGAATGGAAAGGGTGAGGTTCTGTCTGTAGAAGATAAAAAAGAAGAAGCTCTGAAATGTTTTGAAAAGGCTGTGGATTTTGAACCTGATTATGGCAGAGCCTGGAACAATAAAGGGAGGATTTTACATTGTTGCGGTAAATGTGAAGAAGCAGGGAAATGCTTTGATAAAGCCCTTGAGTGTTATGATAGACTTTTAAAGAAGAATTCTCTGGATATTTATGCATGGAAGGGCAAAGGCCTTGTTTTTTATAACATGGGTAATTATGGAGAAGCTATCAAATGTTATTCAGGTGCTTTAGAGATTTTTTCTGATTTTTTTGAGGCAAGAAAGAATATAAAAGATACTTTAAAAAAAATGAAAGAGAAAAATGATTTCTAAATATAGATAATTTGTAATTATTCAGGAGAAAAAGAGATAATGGAAAGACAGGAACAGGTTAGGGC
>CALARM010001146.1 GCA_937888925.1 uncultured Synergistia bacterium
TAGGATATACAGGTCTTTGCGTAGGATATACAGGTCTTTGCGTAGGATATACAGGCTGTGTTGCAGTGTATACAGGCTGTGTTGCAGTGTATACAGGCTGTGTTGCAGTATATGCAGGTTTCATTGTCGGTTCGACAGGCTTTGCTGTCGTTTTTATTACTGCAACATGAGTAGCTACAGGAGTAGCAGTAGAATTTTCTATTGAGTCAGGAGTATATGTAACAGCCGGTGATGGTATAGCAGTTGTTATAGCAGTAGAATTTTGTCTGAATAAAAAACCTATAAGAATACCTGCAAGAAGTGTCAGTGGTATTAAAATAAGTAAATAATGTTTAATTACTTCAGATTTTTTTTCAATCTTTACTTCTTCTGTACTATCTTTTTTTTCTTCATTTTTATTACTAATTAGCAGGTTCATTAACAGGTCAAGTTGATTTTCATCAAATTTTATCTTTATTAGTTTTGCAGTTAATTCTTCTTTAGAAAAATTCTTGTATTTTAAGAGTTCTAAGATTTTTAATTTCGCAATGGGAAGTTTATCTTTAACTTTATCAATAGTATCATCAGTAATCTCAAGAAAAACTGTTTTTATTTCTTTAGTCCTCAATCTTGGCTGGAGTGATAGAAGTTCCTGTTTAAGCTCTTTAACTGACTTATATCTGTTCTGTGGTTCCAGGTCTATGGCTTTATTAATTACCTGCTCAAGAGATGATGATACATGTTTGTTTATAGAACGTAATTTTCGAAATACAAGAGGTTCCAAAATGCCCTGTCCATTTGTGAGAAGATAGTGCATTGTTGCTCCAATGGTATATATATCAGACCTGACATCTGTTTGAACTGCTCCGTAATGTTCCGGAGAAGCAGTGGGGACGGAGCCAAAACAATAGGTGTCAGAAGCTTTTTCTTTCTTAAAGACTCTTGCTATACCAAAATCAATAAGTTTAATTTTTTTTGTTTCGTTTTCCAGTATTATATTGTCCGGTTTAAGGTCTCTATAAATTACAGGAGGATTAAGACTGTGTAAATAAATGAATATGTCACATATCTGAACCATCCATTCAATAACTATCTTTTCCGATAGATAGATGTCAGAACCCGGCATAAGTTCAGCCAGAGTATTTCCTTCTATATATTCCAGAACAAGATAGTAATATCCATCTTCTTCAAAGAAATCATAAACTCTGACTATGCCTTCATGGTCCAGGCTTTCAAGTTTACTTTTTTCCTGATTCAGTGATATTACAAGTTTTGGCTGTGTTGAATCTACTTCTTTTATTATATATTTTTTATTGTCAACAGTGGCTTTATATATAACCCCCATACCACCTGTTTTAAAATAATTTACTCTGTAATGGTTTTTGAGTAATGTATCGTCAGGTAGTTTTGTAATATAAAGGTTACCGGGATCGATTGGTTCACGAAATAAGCTCATAATGTAATTCCTTTTTTGTAAAAGCTATTATGAGTAATAGGAAAATATCATTATATTATTAAAATATTATATACTAAATATGTTTTTTTAGAAATAATTTTTTCAAAAAAATAAATTTGTACTATATTTGTAACTTGATTGTACTATTATAATTTAATATTATAAGTTTGTAAGAAAAAAATAAAATTAAGAAAGGTTGGGGTAAAAATGATACCTAATAATCACAGAGACGGACTTATACATTCAAAAGGGCAGACATTTGTAGCTCCTGTTATCGATAACAGAATTGGAAACATGCAGGCCAGGGCAGATGCAGGAATTAAAGATGGAAGTATAACGAAAGAAGAATCAAGACAATTAATGAAGGATCAGCGTGAATTTGAAAATATGAAAAGAGATCTGACTGCTGATGGAAATCTCAGTAAGGAAGACAGGGCAAAACTCAATGCAAAATTGAATGAAGATAGCCAGGCTATATTTAATTTAAGACATAATTAGAGTTTTATATGGTTAAATGGAATTTGTAAGGATCTGTCTCAAAAGAGTCAGATCCTTTATTTTTTTATGGATTTTTATGAAATACACTATACTCTTCAGATTGGCTTTAGATTTAGAAATATTTAAAATTATTTTTTCAGAAAAATATAGAAAATTTTTCCATACATGTTATAATTATTTAAGTTTTTGATATAATTCACAAATACCATTCCCGTCACACAGTAAAGAAAAGGAATAATTTTATCAGTGATTTCATATGGATTTTATATGTGCATTCTGTGGGAAAAAACAGGAAGGTACAGAAAAAAAATGCAGTGAATGTGGTATGGATAAATTTATAGAACATGATAGAGACCCCATCTTTTTAATTCAGGGAGATATAATAGCCTCAAGATATAAAATTATAGATTTTTTAAAAGCCGGCGGTATGGGAGCAGTCTATAAGGCAGAAGATATGCGTCTGGAAAAAATCTGTGCCGTAAAAGAATTAATAAATACATCCCCTGGAGACGATGAAAAACAGAAAGCTTTAATGAGATTTGAAAGAGAAGCAAAGATACTTTCATGCCTTGAACATACAAACCTGCCCAGAGTAATAGATTATTTTTTTACAGGCAATAGAAATTATCTTGTAATGGATTTTATAGATGGTAAAGATCTTTCAGGTATTCTTGAAGAAAACAGGAATCAGTTGCTTTCAGAAGAAGAAGTTGTGAAATGGTCTTTACAGATATGTGATATTCTGGATTATCTTCACAGTAGAAATCCCCCTGTAATTTATAGAGACTTAAAACCTTCCAATATTATGATCAGGACATCAGACGGAAAAGTTATGCTTGTAGATTTTGGTATAGTAAGATCAATTATACCTTCGGAACAGAAAAATCTTACAGAAACAGCTATAGGAACAATCTCTTATATGTCTCCCGAACAGTACAGAGGTAGAGCAGATGAAAGAAGTGATATATATTCTCTCGGAGCAACCATCCACCATCTTTTGAGCGGAAAAGAACCGTTGCCTTTCAGCATGGAACCTCTGATTGATATAAGACCCGATATATCTCCCCAGATAAATGCTGTTGTTGCAAAGTCTTTGAGCATGAAACCTTCTCAAAGATTTCAGTCTGCTATGGAAATGAAAAAAGCTCTTATGGGATATATAAAATTACCCCTGGTAGAAGATAATGGAGAAACTTTTCTACAAACCGGTAAAGATAATGATCAAAATTCAGAGTTTTTTATAAGTTCTGAATATAATAAAAAAAAATCAAATGCAGGTAATATATTTTCAATACCAAAAGTACCATCTGTATTTACAGGGAGAGAAAAGGAAAAGGAAAAACTCTTAAAAAAAATTAATCAGCAAAATGTGATTGTAATAGATGGTATAGCAGGTACCGGTAAAACTGCTATTGCTCTAACCATTGCTGATGTAATAAATGCCACACCTCTTTATAATGGTAATGTATGCTGGATAAACTGCAGTGAAAACCGGGATGGTGAAGGGCTTATCTATGAGATAAACAGGTGGCTTAAATATAAAAAAGAATTTTTATTTACTCCCTCCCTGGAAGATACGGAAACAGGATTGAAAGAAAAAATAATCTATCTTCTTGAACTATTAAATAAGTATTCCTTTATATTCTTTATTGATGATTATGATAAAGTAAAAGAGCCTCTGTCCCGTATTTTTATTGAACAATCTGTAAAATATCTTAAAAATTCTAAAATAATAATTATAACAGATGAAAGACCTTCTGTATCAAACCTTACATGGTTTGAACTTTACGAACAGCAGCTTCACTGTCTTGATGAGGAGAATAGTTTTCTTTTAATTGAGAAATTTACAGATTTATATGATGTAAGTTATATATTTCAGGAAGATACAGGTTATCTTATTAACGAACTTCTTAATTTCAATGAAAGTAAAGTATTTGAGAAGGAAATGATTAAAGAATTTTACAGACTTACTTTCGGCCATCCTTTTCTTATAAAAAATCTTTTTCATATAATTACATCCAGAAACTATACAGTCAGAAATATAATAAATAACCCTGCTATACTGTGGAAAACAACAGAAAGATATGTGGAAGATCTAATAAAACACCTTGGAAATAAAGAAAAAGAATTACTTTCTTATCTATCACTCTATCGTTTGCCTGTAGATAAAGAAGCTTTGCCATTTGAAGAAGATATTGATAATTTACTTTTCAGTCTGGAAAAGAAATTTTTTATTAATTACCATTCTGAAAATACAGTTTCTGTTCACAATTTACTCAGATATTTTTGTGCCAGCAATATTATTGATAAAAAAATAGCTCATAAAAAATGTGCTTCTTATTATCATAAAAAAATAAATAATTCAAATGAAAAGAGATTCCTTGTCGCAAGGGAAGCTTTCTATCATTATATGCAGTCTGAAGACATAAAGAACTGTGTCAGTATTGTGGAAAATATCATGTTTGATATGATAAAATATACTCTTTTCGATGAATTAATATTTTATATTGATAATATACCTCATGAATATAAAACAGAAAAGATAATACTTTCGCATGGAAAAATACTGATTATTCAGGATAAATACAGTGAATGTCTGGAACTTCTTTATACGATGGAAGAAAATGAAGATAACCGTCGGAATATTAACAATCTTAAGGCACAATGTTTACTTGGATTAAAGAATTATCAAAAAGCACGAGAGATTACAGAGATAAATCTAAAAAGAAAGGATTTGTCTTTAGAATATATTATTACACTTATTATTGTTGCAGAAATTAATATGGAACTTCATAATTATGAAGATGCTTTAAAGTATATAAAAAAGGCTTTTCATATTAATAAAGATATTAAAAATCAGGATATTGAAATAGTTTTACTGAAACTTATGGGAATTATTGAAGACCGCTATGGGAATATAAAAGAAGCTCTTAAAACCCATCTTAAAGCTCTTACTCTGGCAGAAGAAACTGATAATTTTAAGGAAATACCATCATTAAAAATAAATATTGGCTGGGATTATTATCAACTGGGAGAAATGGATTTATCGCTTAAATTTCTTAAATGTGGCCTCCATAGCTCTTATACAGATAGTGCCGGATGTCATGCTCTTTATATTATGGGGCTTTTGTTTGAAGAAAGAGAAGATAATGAAAATGCTATCAATTGCTTTTCAAAAGCTCTGGCTATTTCAAAGAAAATTGGAAATATAGAAAAACAGATAGTTATAGTTATTGCTCTCACGGAATTTTATGCAAAAACAGGTAAATACGAACTGGCTAAAGAAATAGCTATAGAAAATAAATATTTGATAGATAATATTCGTGACTGTATAAAAATTGATTATCTTCTTATGATTTCTGAAATTTACCTTCTGGAAAATAATCAGACAGGGGCTATGGAAATAATTTATGAAGTTTTAGAACTATGTGAAGGCTCAGGTAATTATTTTCAATTATTCAGAGCCAGATATATCATGAGCTTTCTGTGCAGAGATAAAAAAGACAGATTGAACTGGAAAACACATGCTGAAGAAGAGTTCGGAAAACTTTCTGGCAATGAAAAGAGAAAAGCCGGAAAGTATCATTCTGTTTTAAGCATTGGAGAAAATAACGTGCCTGGAGAATCTAAAAATTATTTTGTAAAGATTAACGGTAAAGATTATTATACTGATATATCTGAAGTTGAAAGAATAAGAAATAAAAAGGAAATCTTTGATCTCTTTATAGATATAACAGATGGAGTGGTATGGGAAAAATCTAAAGGTCCGGTAGATTTAACAAGAAAGAAAAATCTGTCGGCTCTTCTTTTTCATTTTGTTAAGAATGCAGGTATAAGTTTTTCTATCGGTGATTTGTATACCTCTGTATGGAAGGGCACATTTAATAAAGAGAGAGACAGTATTACAGTAAGAACATCTCTTTCACGTTTGAGGAAACTCCTTGAGCCGGAAGAAGCCAGATATTTTAAACTCCGTTCTATACCATATCAGAGTGAAGGTGAATATTATTTCTCGGAAGATGTTAAATTTTGTTTGATTGAAAAGGAAGATTTCTGAGTATTATATAAATCGGGAGCTGGTTTTTATGGATTATTATTTTAAAGTTATGGAGAAAAATCTGGAGATGTTAAGAGGAATTACAGAGGAGCTCATGGCAGCTCCCAGCCCTCTTCTGGTTCGTTTAAAGCGTATAGCCGGCAATCCTGATTCGGTTCAGAATCCGCTTTCTGTTATATATCAGGAAATAAACAGAATAGATGCGCTTATTGCCAGGATAAAACCTGAAGAAGATTTAAAGAAAATTGAAAAACTGGATTTTATAAATAAAAAAACAAAGGAAGCTTTTCAAACCTATCTTTCAGCATGGAAACATCTTGCTATGAGTTTTGATGATGAAAACAGTAAATCCTTTTTAATCAGAGAAGATATTATAGAAATACTAAAAGGTGCCGCTACACTGGAAATCAATGATAAATTAATAAATATAACGGAACAGAAACTCCCGGAAGATAAGCTGGAAATTTTAAAACTTTTGAAAGATAACTCCTATTCAGAAGAAGAATTTTTACAAAATCTGATAGCTCTGGATTTTACTGAAGAAGAAGTAGACATAATATTCACCTGTATCAGAAAAGATAGAATCAGTGACAGTAAAAAAATAGAGATTTTACGTCTTTTAATGAATAAAAGTTTTTCGGGAAAAGAGCTGTGTGATAAATTGAAAAAACTAAAATTTACGGAAGCTGAAATCGATCTGTTATTAAGATATGCCAGAGAGGATAATATGAACGATAAAATAAACAGAGAAAAAGCCGTATCTCTTGCAGAAGAAGCGGAAAAAATGTTAAGAAAGGTTCAGAAACTTCAAAATGACTTACGAAAAGAGCATTTTGTAATATAGGTAAAAGAAAGAATTATGAATACAGGTAAAATAGAAGAAATAGTATTAAGGCATGTCGTTATGACCCTTGTGGAACCTTTTGTGACAAGTTTCGGCAGAACTCATGAGAGGTCATGTGTCATAGCGGAAATGAAAACTTCCGATATAAAGGGTTTCGGTGAATGTGTCGCCAAATCATATCCCGGTTATTCCTATGAAACAACCGGTACTGCCTGGCATATTCTCTCGGATTTTCTTGTACCTGCCGTTCTGGGTAAAGACCTTGTAGATATAGAAACTTTTGTTAAGAATTACAATCATGTTAAAGGTCATCCCATGGCAAAGGCATCTCTTGAAATGGCTGCCTGGGATATTCTGGGAAAAGCTCAAAATAAATCTCTTTCAGAATTACTGGGCGGTATGAAAAAATCTGTTGACGTCGGTGTTTCCGTAGGAATTCAGCCATCCACAGGAGCACTTGTTGAAAGAGTCGGAAGATATATAGCCGATGGTTACAGAAGGATTAAAATAAAAATTAAACCGGGAAGAGATTTCCTGGATTTGAAAGCTGTAAGAAATGCTTATCCTGAAATACTTCTTCAGGCAGATGCAAATTCTGCCTACAGACTCTCAGACCTTTATATATTCACTGAGATTGATGACCTTGATTTACTCCTTATAGAACAGCCTCTTTCGGAAGATGATATTTATGAACACAGCCTTCTTCAAAAGCAGATTAAAAGCTCCGTCTGCCTTGACGAAAGTATTCTTTCTGCTGCTCATGCAATAGCGGCAATAGA